>CANQAJ010000006.1 GCA_947589365.1 uncultured Clostridia bacterium
TCAAGCTATCATGTTATTAAAGACTTCAGCAGCACAGCAACAACATCATGGCTGCCCGGAAAGACAGGTACATACACGGTTCGTATTACTGTTAAGGATAAGGCAGGCAAAACTGCGGCTAAATCATTTACTCTTACAGTAAAGGATGCAGCACTTACAAACAGTTCAACGATCAGTTCAACGAGTGTAAACTTCGGTAAATCAATAACGCTCACAGGAAAAGCAAGCGGCGGCACAAGTCCTTATACCTACAAGTTTGAAGCAAAGCACAGCACAAGCTCAAGCTATCATGTTATTAAAGACTTTAGCAGCACAGCAACAACATCATGGCTGCCCGGAAAGACAGGTACATACACAATTCGTATTACTGTTAAGGACAAGGCAGGAAAAACTGCATCCAAGACATTTACTCTTACAGTAAAATCCGAACTCCAAAACAACTCCAAAATTTCAGCGACATCAATAAAGCTCGGAAGCAGTGTTAAGGTTACCGGAAGTGCTACAGGCGGTACAGCTCCATATAAATATTCCTACTACTATAAAAAAAGCACATCTTCCTCATGGACAGTAAAGGCTGAAAACACAACATCAACTTCTGTAACTATTACTCCGGGTGCAGCAGTTTCCTATGATATCAAGATAATTGTTACGGATAGTAATGCCACTGTTGCTGATATTATCTATACGGTTAATGTGCAAGGGTAGAGTTAATTAATAATTCTGCATTGCAGACGGAAACACTACAATTTGTATAAATATAGAATTATCTGTTGTTAGTACAAATTAATGTGTACTAAAAAGGGACATTGCTTAAGGCTTTACTAAGCTTGAACAATGTCCCTTATCCTATACTGATATCTGCTCAGATACTGATAATTACATTGCAACAGGTAATGCCTTTTGACAGTGGATACAGATATATTACAAAAGGTATTGTAATTATATATCAATATAATTGTTACTTATCCTTGTATGCAAACGACAAGTATCTTTTATTATGAATAATATTTTGGATTTTTAATGGTGTTGAATTTCATTTTATTTTTAGTCTATGTTTTTTGCTTTGATGCTGCGTGAAGTTATTATTGCTCAAATATTCTTACGTTTTTGTATTTTTAAAAGTGTATATTCCAATACTATTACTATCATATATAAGGTACATGAAACGCTGAATTTAAGTTTGATGTATTATACGGTTTTTAACATGAAGGTAATTTTTTATAGCTATAAGTGACGTTAATCACACTATTATAGATAGATTATTCTCTATATAAGATACCTGACAATTCTAAATTCAACACATTCTTATATACGTTTTTTGTAATTATTATTTTTAAACATAATATGTGTATAGGCGTATTGGCGTATTAGATATAATAAATAATATGGGAAAAAACTATTTTGTTAAATTTGTAGAATTTATTATATGTAGTTGATTTATGAATTTTGTAATGTTATAATTATAGCCGTATGATTAGCTAAATGTACCATTACATAGGATTGTATTATTTAAGTATCAACCGCATTGATAAATTTGTATGAATGGGAATGTATAAGTATGAATTATGTGAATTTGGAAGGAAAAACTGTACTGGTAACAGGTGCAGCAGGTTTTATAGGGGCAAATCTTGTGAAAAGATTGTTAGCTGACGTTCCGACAATCACTATTATCGGTATTGATAATATGAATGACTATTATGATGTCGGACTTAAGGAATATCGACTTCAGGGGCTTAAGAAAAGTGATAATTTCGTATTTGTGAAAGGCAATATTGCCGATAAGATACTTATTCAATCAATTTTTGAAAAATATAAGCCGAGTGTTGTGGTTAATCTTGCCGCACAAGCCGGAGTCAGATATTCCATAACAAACCCTGATGCCTATGTTGAATCTAATCTTGTTGGATTTTTCAATATTCTTGAAGCTTGCAGAAATTATCCGGTTGAGCATTTGGTTTATGCCTCAAGCTCTTCTGTATACGGGTCAAATAAAAAGGTTCCGTATAGTACCGATGACAAGGTGGATAATCCCGTTTCGCTGTATGCGGCGACAAAAAAATCGAATGAGCTTATGGCTCATGCATATTCAAAGCTTTACAATATACCGTCAACAGGACTTCGTTTCTTTACTGTTTACGGTCCTGCCGGTCGCCCTGATATGGCATATTTCGGCTTTACGGATAAGCTGAGAAACGGTGAAACTATAAAAATATTCAATTACGGGAATTGCAAACGTGATTTCACGTACGTTGACGATATTGTTGAGGGTGTTATCAGAGTAATGCATGGGGCACCGGAAAAGAAAAACGGTGAGGACGGACTTCCCGTTCCTCCATATGCCGTTTACAATATCGGAAATAATCATCCGGAGAATCTGCTTGATTTTGTAAGTATTCTTCAGGAGGAACTTGTGAGTGCCGGTGTGCTTCCGCATGATTATGACTTTGAAGCACATAAGGAGCTTGTTCCAATGCAGCCCGGAGATGTTCCGATTACCTATGCGGATACGGATGCTCTTGAGATGGATTATGGATTTAAGCCGAAAACCTCGCTCAGAGAGGGTTTAAGAAAATTTGCACAGTGGTATAAGGAATTTTATTTATAACGAAGAGGGCGGAAAAAATGGAAAAGAAATATGTTATAACAGTTGCCGGAACCGGCTATGTAGGTCTTTCTATAGCAGTTTTGCTTTCACAGAACCACAAAGTATATGCGGTTGACATAGTTCCCGAAAAGGTAGAGCTTATCAATAAAAGAAAATCGCCGATACGGGACGAATATATAGAGAAATATCTTGAAGAAAAAGATCTCGATTTAACTGCGACCCTTGATGCGGAAACAGCGTATAAGAATGCTGATTTTGTTGTAATAGCTGCACCTACGAATTATGACAGCAAAACACAGAATTTTGACACATCGGCAGTTGAGTCGGTGATTAAGCTTGTTATGCAGTATAATCCCAATGCTATTATGGTAATAAAATCCACAATACCTGTGGGATATACAAAGCAGATAAGAGAAAAGACCGGCAGTAAAAATATTATGTTCAGCCCGGAATTTCTCAGAGAATCAAAGGCACTGTATGATAATCTTTATCCAAGCCGGATAATTGTCGGAACTGATATGGAAGATGAGAGGCTTGTTGAAGCAGCACATACTTTTGCGGGTCTTTTGCAGGAAGGTGCCGTAAAAGAAAATATAGATACGCTTTATATGGGATTTACGGAGGCTGAGGCGGTTAAACTTTTTGCAAATACTTACCTTGCCCTCAGAGTAAGCTATTTTAATGAGCTTGACACCTACGCAGAAATGAAGGGTCTGAATACACAACAAATAATTGACGGTGTATGTCTTGACCCGAGGATCGGTGCACATTATAATAACCCGTCTTTCGGATACGGTGGTTACTGTCTGCCAAAGGATACAAAGCAACTGCTTGCAAACTATCGTCATGTGCCCCAGAATCTTATTCAGGCTATTGTCGAGAGCAACCGAACCAGAAAAGATTTTATTGCGGACAGGGTACTCAAACAGGCAGGTTACTATGATTATTTTAACTGTGGAGATTTCAAAGCAGAGGAAGAAAAAAATTGTGTTGTAGGTGTATACAGACTTACGATGAAGAGTAACAGTGATAACTTCCGTCAGAGTTCTATTCAGGGAGTTATGAAGCGTATCAAAGCTAAGGGTGCTACCGTTATTGTGTATGAGCCGACGCTTGAGGATGGCAGCACGTTTTTTGGAAGTAAGGTCGTAAATAATTTAGATGAATTTAAACGGCAGTGTAAGCAAATTATTGCAAATAGGTATGATAGCGATTTGGATGATGTGAGAGATAAAGTCTATACACGGGATATTTTTGATAGAGATTGATGATAATGTTATATAAAAATTAACCCGAGTTTTTGTAATTAAGGTAATTAATGAAAAGAGGAATACCTTTTGAAAGATAAGATAAAGATAGTTGTTGCTACACATAAGAAATACGAAATGCCAAAGGATGGAATGTATATACCGTTACACGTGGGTGCTGCCGGAAAGAAAAGTGATGATGGTACGCCTGTGGATTTCGGATATGTAAGGGATGATACCGGAGATAATATTTCAGAAAAGAATTTTCGCTTCGGTACGCAGACCGGTTTATATTGGATTTGGAAAAATATAGATGCCGAATATAAAGGTCTTGTACATTACAGACGTCACTTTGTTGGTTCTCATCCGAATAAGAAAGATTTGGTGGGTTCGGCAATAACCTTTGAAGAAATTAAGCCAATGCTTAACCGGTGCAAGGTGTTTGTACCAAAAAAAAGGCACTATTATATAGAGTCGCTCTCGTCACATTATGCACATACGCATGATGAGAGTCATTTTCAATTAGTACAAGAGATTATTCGACATGATTGTCCTGATTACCTTAATGCATTCGACAGTGTAATGAAGAGGTCATGGGGTTATATGTTTAACATGATGATTTTAAGAACAGAGCTTATGGATGATTATTGTACATGGTTATTCAACATTTTGTTCCAGGTTGCTGATCGTGTTGATGCAAGTCAACTGTCTGACTTTGACAGCAGGTTTTGTGGTCGTATAAGTGAAATTTTGTTTGATGTATGGCTTCAAAAAAAAATTGAGGAAGGAACCCTGAAAAACTCTGAAATTAAAGAACTGCCATATATGGAGCAGGTGAATTGGTCATTTAAAGTAAAGTCATTTTTATCAGCAAAATTCCTCAAGCAAAAGTACGGAAGGAGTTCATGATGAAGTTTAAATATGTTATTGTTGGTGCCGGTCTTGCGGGCATTACTATGGCTGAGCGTATAGCAACGCAGCTGCATGAACAGGTTTTAATTATCGAAAAAAGAGATCACATTGCCGGCAATGTTTATGACGAATATAATAAAGACGGTATTCTGGTTCAGATGTATGGTCCGCATACGTTCCATACAAACGATAAAGAAGTGTTTGATTTTATATGTCAGTATTGTGATTGGCATGAATATCAGCACAGGGTTCTCTCATATGTAAACGGGAACTTTGTGCCGATGCCTATTTCATTGGAAACAATCAACCAACTCTACAATATGAATCTATCCGAGGATGAGATGGATGCTTTTATCGAGAGCCGCAAAGTAAAGATTGATGATATTAAAACCAGTGAGGATGTTGTTCTGAGTCAGGGTGGCAGAGATATCTATGAGAAGTTTTTCAAGTATTTTACTATAAAGCAGTGGGGTGTATCGCCGGCTGAACTTGACAAATCTGTTATTAGTAGAATTCCGTTCAGAAAAAACCGTGATACACGTTACTTTACGGATAAGTATCAGGGTAATCCGAAGGGTGGATTTACTGAGATGTGCCGGAAAATGTTGGATCACCCCGAAATCCATGTGCTTTTGAATACCGATTATAAGGATGTTATTGATAATATTGATTATGAGACCATGATTTATACGGGTCCTATCGACTATTATTTTAATTATAAATTCGGAAAACTTAAGTATCGCAGCATAAAGTTTATTTTTGAAACGCATGATTGCGAATCCTATCAGCCGGTTGCAAGCACTCGTTGGCCTATGGATTATGATTATACACGCATTACAGAGTTTAAAAAGATGACGGGTCAGAAAAGTGATAAGACCACTATTCTTAAGGAAATACCATGCGATGGGGAAGAACCTTTCTATACTTTCCCGACAACAGAATGGAAAGAGTTGGCACAAAAATATCGTGATGAGGCTGCTAAAGAGAAAAATGTTGTTTTCTTAGGTCGTTTGGCAGAATATAAATATTATGATATGGATGATGTGGTTAGACGTGCACTTGATGTATTTGATAATTTAGTGGTGGAGTGAAAGTATGGAAAATCAAAAGGTTCCCAAGGTTTCAGTGATTTTTCCCATATACAACAATGAAAAGTATATTGAGAAATGTATCCGTAGTGTGATGAACCAGACACTGAAAGATATAGAATTGATTCTTATAGATGATGGTTCTAATGATTCTGCACCGCAGATTATGGATTCTCTTGCACAGGAAGACAGTAGAATAAGAGTAGTTCATAAAGCGAACGAGGGTGTAGCTGTTGGCGAGAACATGGGTCTGGATATTGCCACAGGTGAGTATGTAGGCTTTGTAGAAGCAGATGATTCGGTTGCACCCGATATGTATGAGAAACTATATAATAGAGCAAAAGAAACAGGAGCCGATATCACTAAGGGTGGATTTTCCTATGTTGAGAAAGACAACATTCATGAGTTTACTGCCTTTTACCAGCTTGCCAATGATGGGGAAGTCTTTTTGGCAAAAGATCGGCCGAATATATTTATGTATCATGCCAGTATGTGGGCGGCAATCTATAAAAGAAGTTTTATAGAAGAACATCATCTCCGCAATATTGTCACCCCTTCCGCTTCATATACCGACTTCACATGGTCTGTTATGGCTTATGCATATGCAAAGAGTATCACGATTGTACATAAGTCATTGTACTACTATACATATGATAATCCTGCTTCGTCAAGAATTCAGGAGGGTGAAAAGTGCTATTATAAACCGTTTCACTGTTTGGAAGCAAACAAAATTCTGCGTAAAACAGGTATCTTTGAAGATGTAAAGGAAGAAATCGGTTATCAGGAATTTACCACTTGTCTTGGACATGCTAAACGGATTAAACCTATTCTGCGTGAGGAGTACTTTAAAAGATTCCGAGAGGTAATGCTTGACATTACTAAAGATGGTTTTAAATATAAGAAGTTTGTTTTTATTGATAAGCATATGGCAAAGTTGATAATTGCAAATAAGGCAAAAAAGTTCTATAAATGTGTAAATAGGATTAATGCGGTTATGGGCAGCAAGATTGTCAAAAAGGTTTGGTGGAGGCTAAAGAGCCTAAAGTTTAAGATTGTTCGCTAAACAATGTTAAGGTTATTTATTTACAGTTAATGAGGGAAAACATGGAAAGGATAAACGAACAAAAACCATTAATTACAATTGTTGTTCCGGTATATAAGGTTCCGTATGATATGCTGCACCGCTGTCTGGACAGTATATGTGCACAAACAGTCAGGAATTTTGAAGTAATTATGGTGGACGATGGTTCCCCTGATGATTGCGGAAATATATGTGAGTCATATGCGGAAAAGGAAGAATGTTTCAGGGTTATTCATCAAAAAAACGGAGGTTTGGCCGTAGTAAGGAATGTCGGAATTGAAAATGCAAAGGGTGAATGGGTCTGCTTTGTTGATGGGGATGACTGGATTGAGCCTGAAAGCATGGAATTTGCAGAAAGTTTTATCAGAACCTGCAAGGATGGCGATGTTTTGGTTTGGGAGGAGATTATAGATACTAACGGTATTTTGAAATATAACTGTTTTTTTGAAAAGCCATGGGATGGGATACGCAGTTTTTTCGGAAATGAAACAGAAATAATAATAGATAAATTCTTTCCAAGATACTACCTTCCAATGAAAGGCGAACAATACACAGATATGGGTTCAACGTTGGGAAGGCTGTATAACAGGGATTTTCTGATAAGAAACAACTTAAAGAATGTTCCCGGACTGAAACGTATGCAGGATAATGTATTTAATCTTTGGGTGTTTGACACTGCGGAAAAGGTATACTATCAGACAAAGCATTTGTATCACTATTGTTTCAATCCGGAGTCGGCGACGAAAAGATATACACCTGATTTTGCTGAAACATTGGTGTTTCTTTTTGATAGCATAAGAGAATTTATAGAGGAACGGCATAGTGGGGTCGATCATGAAGAATATAATCAAAGATTGTACATGAAGTTTATAGGTTTGTTTGGACAACTTTTTGAGTTGGACTATGCGAGTTCCTTGAATAAGGATAAGTTTAGAAACAGGGTAAAGAAAATAAAAAAGGACTTTAAGAACGAACGTTTCCGGGAAGTTCTTGCTAATGCGGATACCGGCGGTCAAAGATTCAAAGTGAAGGTGCTTCGGTTTCTTCTTCTGCATGAGTTGTATGGATGTTCGCTCGTTGTAAGTGTTCTAAACAGAAAGCTTCGCCCGTCACGTAGAACGAAGTCTGATAGATAGGGGAAATGATTATGTCGGTTGTATTGGCGGAAGAAAGAAAAAACGGTGAAGGAAATTCAATGAATTGTAAAGTAAGTATAGTTGTACCTGTTTACAATGTCGAAAAATATATAGGAGAGCTTATCGAAAGCATTCAGAAGCAGTCCTATGAAAATCTGGAGATTATACTGGTAGATGACGGAAGTCCGGACAGAAGCGGGGAGATATGCGACCAATACGCCTCAAAAGATGATCGCATAAAGGTAATACACAAAAAGAACGGCGGTGTTGGAGCAGCAAGGAATGATGGTCTTGCTTTGGCAACAGGTGAATGGATTGTTTTTTGTGATTCTGATGACTGGTTGGAAACGGATGCTATAAAGCAATTAGTTGATGAAGGAGATAGAACTCAGGCAGATGTTGTGTTCGGTGACGTTAATTTAGTATATGGTGATAGGGTAGAAAAAGCAGTATTTTATAGAGAGCCTTTTGTAACAAGCGACAGAGCAGTAATAGATAAGTTAATTGAGGCGGATTTTTGTAAGACATATTGCTTTGATCCCCCGGAAGGCGGACCGGCATTTGGATACGGTGGACCATGGAATAAGATTGTACGAAGGCGTCTTTTGGAAGAAAATAATATCAAGTTTGATGTAAGGGTAAAAGGAATATTTGACGATTTGTTATATACTGCATATATTTTTGCTGCATCTAAAAAAGTGTCATATATTCATGCAGTAATATATAATTATAGACAGATTATGACGTCAATAACACGTACGTATAAAAGTAATTTGTTAGAGATTAATAATTCTATTTTTCAATCGTGGAGAGAATTTCTTGAAAAGTACGATGAATCCGATTCTTTTTTGAAACCGTATTATGCTAATGTTGTTCGAAGATTAACAACATTGCTTGGATTGTATTATTTTAATAAAAAGAACCCTATGAAATTAAATGATCAATTGAAAGAGCTAAAACATTTGATACAGACGGAACCATATGTATCAGCTATAAATGCGGATTCTGTTAAACTTAATAACCGATTTGATAGATTAGTAGTGAAAGCAGCAAGGAAAAAAGCTGTTTTTCAGATTTATATGTTTTATATTTATACTCAGATAAAACGTATAATTAAAGGAAAGCGTTAGTAATGTTTTGTCTGTTGATGGTGCGGTCAGAAGTGTTAAATCTATAGGGAGATTTGTTGTTTCCCTTAATGCCGTGTTGAGAATTTTGGCTGAGGAGAGTGTCTGATTTTTTCTCAGAACCTGATTGCTGAAAGCATAGTACCTGCCCTGATTGGAAAAAATAACCATTTTCCTAAGGGCGTGTGGGTATGTTACTGAATAGTGCTGATGTAAACAAGACATAGAATTTAAAGTTATTTGTTTATAGTAGATTTGGGGTGGAAATGATGGGAGTAAAGTCAAAGATTAAGGGTATCGTTGGAGAAAAAAATGTGCAAAAACTTCAAGTGCTCAAGGCGAAGCTGAATTATCTAAAAAGTAACAGACCCGGTCATCCTCCACGATTTTCTCTTCAAAGCAATAAATGGCAGGAACCTGTAATTTTTAGTCTACCTGATAAGCACGTTTTTTTCGGATATTATGATATCCAGCAGCTGAATAGGCAACAGAATAAATTGCTTGTTACGATTATACCACGAAATGCAGATACCGGGCGAGATAAGGCAACATTGCAGTGGATAGATCTTAAAACAGGGGAATATCATGCCATTGGTACAACGAATGCTTGGTGTTGGCAGCAGGGTGCCCGGTTGCGTTGGCATCCGACAATGGACGACGTTGTACTTTATAATGATGTTGAGAATGATCACTATGTTACTCGTTCCTATGATTTGAAAGAACAGAAAGAGATAGAAGTATTTTCTCGTGCATTATATGATATCTCTCCCGATTTCCGATATGGACTTTCGTTGAATTATTCCAGATTGCAGAGATTGCGTCCCGGATATGGTTATAATACGTTGCCGGATAAGACTGAAACGGACAAGGTACCTGTGGAAGATGGAATTTTTCTTGTGAATTTAAAAGATAACACGACAAAATGTATCATTTCCTACGAGGAGTTGGTAGCTCGTACTCCGGCTGCACGTGACGAATGGAACTATATTAACCATATTTCAATTTCTCCTGATGGCAGCAGGTTTATCTTTTTTCATTTATATACACCCGGGGTTGGTGCACACTGGAAAACGAAACTGTATACTGCAAAATTGGACGGGACTGAATTACAATGTCTTGAGCAAGAATATGTCACTTCACACTACTGTTGGAAAAATAATAATGAGTTGTTGACTACCTCAGTGGGTTTTGACGGTGCTCGCTCTTATTATATCTCTTATGATATCGAAAGTGGCAGCAAAGGGATAATAGAAAGCGAATATCTGACACATGATGGTCATCCAACATATCTTAGTGATGGAAAACATTTCGTAGCTGATACATATCCCTTGAAAAATTGTATGCAACACCTGTTTATTTCATCCATTAATGGAGAATATTTTGAGCCGATTTGCAGTATTTACTCTGATCCACGTATGTTCAAGGAAAAACGCTGTGATCTGCATCCGCGTATAACACCTGATGGTAAATATTTGACAATTGATACTACCTGTAAAGATGGAAAAAGAAGTGTATGGCTTTTTGAAAATAAAAAGGGAAAACTTGATTTTGATAATCTTTGATTCCGGCAGACGTTTTGCTGTTTCTTTTTTGAGAAGGATTAGTTAAAGATGTGTAAAGTAATAGGAATATTCATGAATTTAAAGGCAATTTTGTATGTCTAAAGCTATTGACGACGTTTTGTGGGATGAATCAGATTTTTTCAATGAAAGAAATGAAAAATCTTAAAATAATCAAAAACACGGTAAAGTATGAATTTTATACCACATGACTGTCTGTTATGTGAGATTAAAAGGTTACAGAAAAAGGGGCGGCATTCAAGCATGGAAGAGAAACTTGTATCTGCTGTGATTATTACGCATAATCGTAAGGAACTTGTTTTAAAAGCAATAGACAGTGTAATGAAACAGACATATCCCAATATTGAGGTTATTGTTGTGGACGATGCCTCTGATGACGGAACAAAGGAAATTCTATCTAAGGAGTCTGATAAGATCGGTTTCCGATACATTTATATTCCAAAAGAGGAATCAAAAGGAGGAAACCATGCTCGGAATGTTGGTATACAAGCTGCCGTTGGAGAGTACATTGCCTTTCTTGATGATGATGATGAATGGCTGCCGGAGAAAACAAGTTTACAGGTTGATTTTCTGAATAAAAATGTGGATTGTGAGATGGTTCACTGTGGAAAACTGTACGAATATAATTTTTCAAAAATAAAAAAAAGCGATATTGAAAAAATTCCGGAGGGAAATTTCAGAAAAAAGATTTTTTCAAGGATCGCTTTTACAACATCATGCCTGATGGTCAGGAAGGATTTTTTCAAAAAAGTGGGTTTGTTTGATGAACAACTGAGATTTTGGCAGGAATATGAATTTGCAATTCGTGCGTGTCAGTTGTCTGATGTAGGTGCTGTTCACCGGTATTTAGTGTTATACAGAATTATACAAAAGGATAAGAACCGTTTGACAAATAAGGTGGTTGGATGGGAAGAGGCTGTCAGATACATAGAAAAGAAGCATGAAGGACTTTTAAAACAATTAACAAGCGAACAGATGAAGGCTCACAAGATTATGGTCGCTAAGGACGGGGTATTACGTGCAGTAAACGGTGGAGATAGAGTTTCAAAAAGAAAGTACTTGAAGCAGATATATAAACTTGAACCTACATTAAAAAATTTTATTAAATTTGTTGTCAATCGGGAGCGATTGGCTCCTTGGAGGGGAGAACGGTGATCGTATTATGAATGTAATGATAACAGGTGCGCAATTTAGCAACAAAGGGGCACAGTCTCTTCTTTTTAATTTAATGAATCAATTAAGGGAGTACTATAATGATATTACCATTTATTATATGCCCCTTGATGACTATACACGTTATCCCCATGATGTGTACAAGTTTGAAGTCGTATACGGCAGACAGCCTGCATTGGATTATGCCAAAGGGATGACTTCAAGATTTGTTACAACTATTAAGGCGGCGGTAAAAGCATTGCTGCAAAAGAAGCATATACCACTTCAAGATATCAAAAAATATTATAGGATTTTACCGCAAATAGATGTTCTTATTGATATTAGTGGGTACCAATTATCGTCAAAGTGGGATATTAAAATAAACCGGAGATATTTGGAATACATAGAAAACGCAAAAAAATACGGTTCAAAGGTTATATTGATGCCACAGTCTTTTGGTCCGTTTGAATACGGTTCTTTTCAAGCGGATATGGAGCAACAGATAACAAGGGTATTGAAGAAAGTTGATTTGATTTTTGCAAGGGAACATGAGGGTGCTACACTATTACAAAAATTAGGCATTGAGAATGTTGAAGTTTCACCTGATTTGGTTTTACAAGCGGATGCCGTAAAATGGGAAAATATTTTTTATGATAAACCTGAAATTCACTGTCCGTTTCTTGAAACTAAGAACAATATAGGGATTATACCTAATTTTCAGACATTTGAGCACGGAAACAGTGAAAATGTTTTAAAAATATACCAAAGTATCGTCCGACATCTGATATCGAAAGGTAAAAATGTGTATATTTTCAGACACTCGGCAGATATTAATGTTTGTAAAAAAATATATGAGGGATTTGCCGATGAAAAAAATGTTTATCTCATTGAGGATGAACTGGACTGTTTGGATTACGCTGAATTCATAAAACAATTTGATTTTATTGTAGCATCCCGTTATCATGCGGTGGTGCACGCCTATAAAGAAAATATTCCCGTAATAATTCTCGGATGGGCGGTAAAGTATCAGGAACTGGCAGAACTGATGAATCAAGAACGATATGTTTTTGACATTACCGGGACGGATTTTGGTGTCAGTGAAAAGATAATATCTGCAATAGATATGATGGATGATCATGTACTTGAAGAAAAAAGCAGAATTACTGCGGGGTTGGATATAATAAGAAAAAACAGTTGTTTTGAGAAATGTAGAGAAGTTATCGGATGAAAAACTGCTGTGATTAATAGTTGGATAAGAGGTTCACATTATGACTACAACGAAAGCGTATAAAAGTAAAATATGGATTACTATGTTGTTTGTGTCAATAACTATATATCATTTGTGCTATATTGGCTATGTTTTTGGGGCGATTGCCTTAAACGCAGCGTTTATCTTTTTTGCAGAAAACCTTGGAAATATCAAAATTGTATTTATGTGTTTCTTGTTACTTATGTTTTTATTGAATATGCAAAAAATGATTATGATTCCAAAGAAAAATTTCTTTGTTTTTTTTAGTTTATTTTGTTTTGCTTGTTATCATTTGTTCAGAACTTTATTTAATAATAATGTGATTATACAAGATGTTGTTGAACCAATGATATGGGTACTTATTCTTTTAAATGCCTATTTGCTGTTTTATAAGAGTTCTGTTGATGTCACGGAGTTCAGAGGGCTGATTTATATTTGCTTTTTTGTACTGTCGGTTTCTTCTATTCCTTTGATTCTGTTACGTATACAAGAACTGGATACCACAGGAGCGTTCGCTCGTCCGGCATACTTTGCCTTTACATTGTTTCCGTTTGTGTTTACACAAAAAAAGGATAAGCTGCAATTGGTAGTTATTGTGTCGGGACTGTTGCTCTTGATCTCAACCACTAAGCGTACCGGAATAATTGCTTGTTTCGCGTCCCTGATAGTTTATTATTTTTTGGAATTGAAACTGACGGGGACACTGAAACAGGTAATGTCGAAATTATTTAAGTATATCATTGGAATAGCTGTCGGTTTAGGTATTACAGCTTGGTTTATAGAATATACAAACAGTAATGTAATTGAACGTTTTATGGCTTTATCAAGCGATGGAGGAAGCAGCAGGGACATCATCTGGTCAACAACTGTAGAGAGGTTCTCGAATTTTTCTTGGTACGATAAATTATTCGGTCGTGGATATTTAGCGGTGTCAAGAGAAGTTGCTGCAACAGGTCGCGATATAAACGCCCATAATGATTTTATTGAATTCCTGTATGATTATGGTTATATAGGTCTGATTTTGTTAACACTGTTTTGGATATCATTAGTGATGTACTTTGTATTCCTTTATAAAAGAAAAAGTCAAATGCTATCTGTATATGGCTCTTGTCTGATTTCTTTATTGATTTTTTGCTTGTTCAGTTACGGGTTTGTACAATCAACGACAGTTAATTTTCTTGTCATGTTTATTGGCTTTGTGTTGGCAAAGGATCCAATTAAAGAAACAAACGAGCCTGTAAAAAATAAGAAATATGTACGCATAACTTCTTAGACTTCTGAATTTTCAGGACAATGTCCATGTAAACTGCGTAGTTTTGAGGGTATCATGCCTCCATAATATTTAGCAGTTGTAACTTTAATCCTTTTTTTCGGGGGCATATTAAATGGGGAATGACAGCAGAACAAAAAATACTTCAAGAAATATAGTATGGGGAGTAGCCAATAAAATAGTTACACTGCTGCTTCCATTCGTGACAAGAACGATTATTATTTATTTACTTGGTGCAAACTATTTGGGAATAGGTACACTTTTTACCTCTGTATTAAGCTTCCTAAGCCTGACTGAGTTAGGACTTGGTTCTGCAATTGTTTATACTATGTATAAACCAATTGTTGATGGGGATATTAACAGAATTAGTGCTATATTTAATTATTACAAAAAATTCTATCGAGTAATCGGTATAGTGATGCTTGTTATAGGTACAGTTATTCTTCCCGCAATTCCATATTTAATAAATGGTGATCCGCCGGATAATATTAATGTGTATATATTGTACTATATCTATTTGATAAATACGGTGATAAGTTATTTTTTTGCAGGGTATAGAGCGAGCCTACTGTCGGCACATCAAAGAGAGGACATCATTTTAAAGAGAACCACAGCAGTTAATGTATTTGTTCAGATTTTACAGATAGTTGCTCTTGCTTCAACCAAAAACTTTTATGTATATGCAGTAGTACCGATTTTAGGAACAATCATTACCAACTTATTAAATGCAGTGATAACAAAAAAGATGTTTCCTGAGATTCAGCCCAAAGGTGAATTGGACATGGAAACGAGGAATTCGATAAAAAAGAAACTAAGTGGATTAGTCGGAACAAAATTGAACAGTGTGGTGCTTCATTCGGCAGATACTATTGTCATTTCATCTTACTTAGGACTCATATTGACCGGTCAGTATGGAAATTACTATACGATATTTAATGCGGTTTGTGGCTTTATTGCACTCATATTCTCGTCTATGACTGCCAGCATTGGTAACAAACTTGTTACAGGTTCTATAGAAGAGAGTTACGCTTTTTTTAAAAAGTTAAGTTTCATGAACGGTTGGATTGTTGCATGGTGCAGTGTATGTTTTGTTTGTCTGTTTGAACCCTTTATGGAATTGTGGGTTGGCAAAGAATTATGTCTGGGTTTGTTATTCTCTGCATTTATGGCTCTGTACTTTTATATGTATCAGATTCAGAAAACTATTCTGACCTTTAAGGATGCTGCAGGCATATGGTATACTGATCGAGCGAGACCATATGTTTCCATGGTTATAAACTTGATTTCAAATTTGGTGTTAGTTAAAATTATAGGTATTTATGGAATAGTATTATCTACAATTATTTCATTTGTAGTATCTTTGCCGTGGGCAAACCGTGTTCTGTATAAAAATTTATTTCATAAAAGCTCTATATCAAATCTTGTTTCAATATTAAAAAATTTTGTGATTACAGTATTGTTATGCGTAATAACATATTTTGTTTGTACGTTATGTGGAGACGGAATTTTGGGGCTTGTGGAAAGATTAGTGATTTGTTGTATTGTTCCTAATGTTATTTTCATTTTGATTTATTTCAGAAACGAAAATTTCAAATACTGGATGTGTTTTGTAAAGAAAGTTTTTAAACGTGTCCGTAAGTAGATGTTTCGATTTGAAATATATACTATGACAAAAGCATTTAAAAATTAAGGGCTTGAATGATTAATATGTATGGTGATAGGATATGAATGGGTATATTACAAGTAGGAAATTTAAGATAAATATATGCTTTCTTGAATATATAATACAATAACATATCCAAAGAAGTTATGTAATTGTTTCATTATCAAGATTTTTATTTATTCAATTTTGTGGTTGTGATTGGTTTACATAATAAATACAAAATGATTATTGGGAGGTAATTATGTACGATTATTTGATAGTAGGTTCCGGTCTGTATGGTGCGGTTTTCGCACAAAAAGCAAATGAAGTTGGAAAGAGTGTTCTTGTAATTGATAAAAGACCTGATATTGCAGGAAATATTTATACCGAGAAAATTGAAGGTATAAATGTACATAAATATGGAGCTCATATCTTCCATACCAATGACAAACGTGTATGGGACTATGTTACTCAATTTGCTGAATTTAATCGTTTTACCAATTCACCGGTCGCAAACTACAAGGGGGAATTGTATTCAATGCCCTTTAATATGTATACATTTAACAAGATGTGGGGAGTGGTAACACCTGAGGAGGCAGCTGCAAAAATCGAAGAACAGCGTAAAGAGATTACTGGAACGCCGCAAAATCTTGAGGAGCAGGCTATATCTTTGGTTGGACGGGATATTTTTGAAAAACTCGTTAAGGGATATACGGAAAAACAATGGGGCAGAGAATGTAGGGAGCTGCCGGCATTTATAATTAAGCGTTTGCCTGTGAGATTGACTTTCGATAACAATTACTTCAATGCACTGTATCAGGGAATTCCGATTGGTGGTTATACTCAGATGATCCGCAATATGCTGGATGGTATTGAAGTGCGGTTAAACACTGATTATCTGAAGAATAGAGAAGAATTATCATCGTTGGCAAAGAAGGTTATTTATACGGGACCGATTGATGCTTATTTCGGTTATAAATTAGGATATCTGCAATATAGGTCTGTTCGATTTGAAACGGAAGTTTTGGATATTCCAAACTTTCAGGGTAATGCGGCGGTTAATTATACTGACCGTGATACACCTTGGACTCGCATTATTGAACATAAGTGGTTCGAGTTTGGAAAAGATGAAAAAGGAAATGATTTGCCTAAGACTGTTATAAGCCGTGAATACAGCTCTGAGTGGAAGCCGGGAGATGAACCGTATTATCCGGTCAACGACGAAAAAAACGGTATGCTTTATACGGAATATCGTAAACTTGCCGATCGTGAGGAAAATGTTATTTTTGGCGGACGTTTGGGCGAATACAAGTATTATGATATGGATCAGGTTATTGCAGCATCTTTAAGTTTGTGTGAGAGAGAACTCAGTCGGGATAACCTATAGTGTTTCAATAAAATCAGGAATAGCCTTGAAATGTATGTTAAGTTGATAAGAAGGAAATTTTGATAAAAACATACAAATGATGTAGAAATGCTGTGTGTCAATGTAAGTGCGGTATATGCAAAGACAAATAATTTCCGGGGAATGGAATCAATGAAATTGCTGACTTGGCAGCGATGCAGAAAAAGTAATTTTTGTATTAAATCGACAGTCAAAATTCAGTGTGTTTACTTATTTTTATATAGAGGTTCCGAAATTTCTTATTTTTAATTTAAAAATTTTTTTACCCCCGGAAGTATAATTTTTTCGATTTTCCCACTATCCATGAAGGGGGTGAGGAAATGGAAAACAGAACTTTGCAGGCTACATTTACAGCAGCAGCTGCTATGTTTGTTGTATATTGCAATGCACTTGCTGTTCCGCTTATAGTATTGGTTACAGCGATGCTCGTTGATTATATTACGGGTATCGCTTCCGCATTTATAAACCGTGAGCTGTCCAGTAAGGTGGGACTCAGGGGAATAATAAAAAAAATATCATATATAGCTCTTGTTGTTGTTGCTATGGGAGCGGATTATCTGATTTACGGCGGCTTTTCAGCAATAAATATTCAGTTTGATTATAATATGTGGTTCGGTGTCCTTGTGACAATATGGCTTGTAATAAACGAAATGATAAGTATACTTGAAAATCTTGTCAGGATTGGAGTTCCGGTTCCCGTATTTTTGACAAAGCTTATAAGCAGGCTTAAAACGCAAGCAGATAAGGAAATTAAATAAGTTAATTAATACATTACTGATAATATAAGTGCGGAGAGATTGTATATGTGGTGTAATTTCTCTGCACTTTTGTATTTTATGCAGCAGATTTAAAAATATTAAGGGGTTATTCAGGGAAAATAAGTTTGTTTATCGACAGGTTGGTAATAATACTATAAAAATTTCTCCTTATTTTTCATATTTTTAAAATTTTTGTTGACTTAATCAATTGGTGATAGTATAATTGAAATGTATTAGCGTTACCGTTGTGTCACCGTCTATAAGATGTTTGTATTTAAGACCGGTTTGTTAATATGCCTGTGTCGGTAATTTTATAGAGAGAAATTATTTATAAATATCAGGGCGGGTTAACGGAACGTATTGATGTGACGGATAAGCAGTATTTCCGGTTAATTTTGTGTTTTTAAAGGTAATGAAAAAAGCACACGAATACTGCCCGAAAAAATATGGCAATTAAAAAATTACCCTGAAGGATGTGAGCTGATTGGCAGACTTCGATATATCTTTTTATAGGAATAAAAAAGTACTTGTAACAGGACATACCGGGTTTAAGGGATCATGGCTGTGTAAAATACTTACTGATGCGGGTGCTGATGTGACAGGGTATTCGCTTGAACCGCCTACGGATCCGTCACTGTTTGAAATTGCGGAAATAGGACGGGATATACATTCCGTAATTGGGGATATAAGGGATTACAGTACTTTGAAAAAAGCCTTCGATGAAGCACAGCCGGAGATGGTATTTCATCTTGCGGCACAGCCTATTGTAAGAAACAGCTATAAGGATCCCGGATATACATATGAAACGAATGTTATGGGTACAGTTAATATTCTTGAATGTGTGAGAAATAGTTCATGTGTCAAATCATTTTTGAATGTTACGACCGATAAGGTTTATTTTAATAAAGAATGGGTGTGGGGATATCGTGAAGACGAAAAATTGGATGGTTATGATCCATACTCAAATTCAAAATCATGTTCGGAGCTTGTAACACATAGCTATAAGGACAGTTTTTTTTCGGACGGGAGAGCTGCAATATCGACTGCACGGGCAGGTAATGTCATAGGTGGAGGGGATTTTGCAGACTACAGGATAATACCTGATTGTATAAGAGCAGTACAGAGAAATGATGATATTATGGTAAGGAATCCACTTTCAATAAGACCGTATCAGCACGTACTGGAATCTTTATATGTGTATCTTATGATAGCGGCAGCACAATATGAGAATATAAAATATGCAGGATGCTATAACGTCGGTCCTGACGATAGGGATTGTTGTGAAACAGGTGCTTTGGTTGACTTATTTTTGAGGTACTGGGGCAGTGGTCAGAAACGTATTGACTGCTGTGACGAAGGTCCTCATGAGGCTAATGTATTAAAACTTGATTGTTCTTTGCTGAAAAACACTTTCGCTTGGTCCCCGAGGTGGAATATTGAGAAGGCAGTCGAAAAGGTTGTGGAGTGGAGTAAATGCTGGTTAAATCACGGTGACGTGAGAGTGTGTATGGATAGGCAGATTGATGAGTTTTTTGCATAAAGACGTGTGTTTGGGTACTTTCGTAAAATGAGTTTATGATTATGGGAGATTATATGAATGGAAAATCGTGAAAATGAGGAACAGGCAAGGAATAAAATTAAGGAATTGGTATCTGAATACTATCACAATTTTAAAAGCGAAAATCGGAAATTTAAGCCCGGAGATCGTATAAATTATGCAGCTCGTGTTTTTGATGAAAAGGAAATGTGCAGTCTGACGGATGCAATGCTGGACTTCTGGCTTACAACAGGGAGATTTTCCGCACAGTTTGAGAAAGAGTTTGCTGAGTGGATCGGTGTCAGATATGCCCACCTTGTAAACAGCGGTTCGTCGGCAAATCTGATTGCTTTTTCTGTTCTTACATCCCCTGAGCTTGGTGACAGACAAATAAAGAGGGGCGATGAAGTTATAACCGTTTCCTGCGGATTTCCCACAACAATAGCACCTATTATTCAATACGGAGCAGTTCCTGTATTTACGGACATTACAATTCCTCAGTATAACATAGATGTAACCAAGCTCGAAGCTGCATTGAGCCGGAAAACCAAAGCTGTTATGGTTGCACATACTCTGGGAAATCCTTTCGATCTTAAAAGTGTGGCAGATTTTTGTCATAGGAATAATTTATGGCTTATAGAGGATAATTGTGATGCTTTAGGGGCGGAATATACAATTAATAATGAAACAAGATTTACCGGTACATGGGGTGATATAGGAACGTCAAGCTTTTATCCTCCGCATCATATGACCATGGGCGAAGGCGGCTGCGTATATACAAATAATTCCCTACTCAGCAATTTGATAATTTCTTATCGTGATTGGGGACGTGACTGTGTATGCCCATCGGGGCAGGATAATTTTTGCGGTCACCGATTTGACGGACAGTATGGTAAGCTTCCTGTAGGTTACGATCATAAATACATTTACAGCCACTTTGGATATAATCTTAAAATTACGGATTTGCAGGCAGCTATTGGTGTTGAACAGTTAAAAAAGCTCCCGGATTTCATCAGGCTCCGACGACATAATTGGAATAGGCTATACTCTGCTTTGGAATGTCAGGCAGATAAAATAATTTTACCCGAACCTGCGGAAAACAGCAATCCGTCGTGGTTTGGTTTTCTCATATCTGTAAGACCGGAAAAGGGTTTGAACAGAAACAGCGTGGTTGGTTTTATAGAGGAGCATAATATACAGACACGGTTATTGTTCGGCGGCAATCTTATAAAACATCCGTGTTTTGACAAGATATACGCAACAGATGCATATCGTGTTGTCGGTACTCTTGATAATACGGAATTTGTAATGGATAATGCCTTCTGGGTTGGTGTATATCCCGGTATGACGGATGAAATTATTGATTATGCGGCGGATGTAATTATTAAGGCATTAAATAATTGAAAGATAACATTAAAGGTCGGATTCATAAATGAAACAAAGACTTGCTGATTATATTGCGGATTTTCTTGTTGAACATGGTGTAACAGATTGTTTTAGTGTTGTCGGAGGCGGTGCGATGCACCTTAATGATGCTTTTGGGCATAAGGCGGGACTGAAAGTTACATATAATCATCATGAACAGGCATGTGCTATGGCGGCGGAGGCCTATGCCCGTCTGGATAACAGAATAGCTGCTGTTTGCGTAACAACAGGACCCGGCGGAACCAATGCCCTGACAGGTGTTGTCGGCGGTTGGCTGGATTCTATCCCTATGTTTATTATCAGCGGACAGGTAAGGTATGATACAACATCAAGATATGCACTCAGCTATACCAAGATACCGCTTCGCTCAATGGGTGATCAGGAATATGATATAGTAAAATCGGCAGCACCTATGACAAAGTATGCAGTGATGGTAGAGGATCCCCAGCAGATACGTTATATATTGGAAAAAGCATGGCATCTGGCTACGACAGGCAGACCGGGACCGGTATGGATAGATGTACCTGTTGATTATCAGGGATGTTTTATAGAAACCGATGATCTCACGGCTTATGATTCATCGGAGGATGATGCTGATTTGCCACCGCCGGTCGATGATTATACATTACGGACAGTAATAGACAAAATAAAAACTGCAAAACGCCCTGTTTTTCATGCAGGATATGGCATACGTCTTTCGGGCGGGTATAATATATTTCGTTCGGTTGCCGAAAAATTAAATATACCTGTTGTAACATATTGGAACGCTGTTGATCTGATAGAGGATGAACATCCGCTTTACTGCGGCAGAGCAGGAAATATGGGTGATCGTGCAGGAAATTGGGCTATACAGAATGCCGATCTTATACTGGCTGTCGGAACCAGGATTTCAATAAGACAGGTAGGATATAATTGGAAAACATGGGCAAGAGCCGCCGAAGTAATTATGGTAGATATAGATAAGGCGGAAATGAGAAAGCCTACTCTGCATATAGATATGCCGATTTGGGCAGATGCCAAAGATTTTCTGAAAAGAATGGATGATTGTATAAGCGGGCAGGTTCACAGTGGAGAAGAATGGATAAGTATTTGTCGTGGCTGGAAAGAAAACTACCCTGTAGTTCGGCAGGCCTACTATGATGAAAGCAGACCGGAGGTCAATGTATACGCTTTTGTGAGATATCTTAGCAGCAAACTTCCGGAGAACAGTCTGACAGCGGTTTCAAACGGAGCCTGTTGTGTTGTCGGCAGTCAGGCCTATGTTATCAAAAAAGGAAGCCGAATGGCAAATAACAGTGCAATTGCAAGCATGGGATATGGTTTGCCCGCAGCAATCGGTACCTGTCTGGGAGGAGGACGAAGAAGTACAATTTGCCTTGAAGGTGACGGAAGTATAATGATGAATCTGCAAGAATTGCAGACTATTATTACCAATAACTTACCTATAAAAATATTTTTAATCAATAATAACGGATATCATTCTATTCGTATAACTCAAACAAATTTATTTGGTGATCACAGTAGGGTAGGAATAGGACCAGAATCGGGAGATCTGTCATTTCCCGAATTTTCAAAAATAGCTGATGCATTCGGATACAAATACTTTTCGGCACACAATAACAGGGAAATGAAAGAAGTGGTCGATAAAGTTATTGATATGGACGGACCACTGTTTGCAGAGATATTTACAGATACACAACAGGTATGGGAACCTAAGAGCAGCACGAAGAAACTGCCTGACGGAACGCTGGTTAGTCCGCCGTTGGAGGATATGGCTCCTTTTTTGGCGAGAGAAGAACTGGAAAGAAATATGTTTATACCTTTAGTAGAGTAATATGACATAATTTCGGGAGGTAAATAAGCTGTGGGTAAAGTATATATTTTAGACTGCACATTGCGTGACGGCGGTTATATAAATGATTGGGATTTCGGAGAAAAGAATATAAGAGGATTCAGCAGGAAAATTGCTCAGACCGGGATAGAAATATATGAGGTTGGATTTATCAGAGGCAATACTTATGATCCGGACAAATCAATTTTTCCCGATACGGAGTCATTTAAAAATGTTATACAACCTAAAGCTGACGGTATGCTGTATGTAGGGATGCTTGACTTAAATAACCCGGTACCGATAGAAAGAATTTCTCCGTATGACGGAAAATCTATTGATGGTATCCGTGTGATATTTAAAAAGGATAAAATTATTCAAGCTTATGAGTATTGTAAAAAAATTCAGGAGCTGGGCTACTTCGTATCAGTTAATTTTGTCGGAACAGATTTATATACAGATAAGGAATTTATTGAAGGTATCGAAAAATTCAATAAATTAAACCCCTTTGCTGTTTCAATTGTTGACAGTTTCGGAGTTATAAAGCGTAAGCAATTTTTAAGGCTGGTTTACTTAGCAGACAATAATCTTGCTCCGGGAATAGCTCTTGCTTACCATTCACACAATAATCTTCAACAGGCATTAGGTAATGCGGAAACACTTGTAGAGATGAACCTCAAGCGTGATATTGTTATAGATGCCTGTGTTTTTGGCATGGGCAGAGGTGCGGGCAACCTGAATCTTGAGCTTTTTGCAGAATATATGAATGAAAATTATGATACAAATTACAAGATTGAACCCATGTTGGAGATAATTGATGAATATTTGAATGATATATACAAGACAAAATTCTGGGGATATTCATTGCCCTTATATCTATCCGCCTCTATCGGATGCCACCCTGATTATGCTATTTACTTTGCAGAAAAGAAAACCTTGACTGTAAAAGCCTTTAGTGAGCTGTTAATGGAAGTACCGAAACAAGAAAAAATAAAATTCAATACGGAAACAGCGGAAAAATATTATTGCAGATATCAAAAAAACTACATAGATGACAGAAGTACGGTAGCTCAATTAAAGAATGAATTTACCGGAAAGGATATTATTATGCTGGCACCCGGCAGCAGCCTTTCAAAATATTCAAATAAGATTACGAATGAATGTAAGAAAAAGAATACAGTTGTAATATCCGTTAATTTCTGTGCGGATAAGTTTTCACCCGATTACATATTCAGCAGCAATGCAGGACGGTATATAAAAATCAGGGATGATATCAATGTAGGACGGATTATTACATCAAATATTCATGTAAGAAAAGACAAGGCGGCATATGTGGTTAATTTCTCAAGCTATGCTTCACAAAATTCGGAAATTACAGATAACTCGGGTCTTATGCTTTTAAGGCTGCTTGCGGCGGCAGGAATAAGGGAAGTTAAAATTGCAGGAATGGATGGTTATTCGCTGTATAAAAATAATGATTATTATGACGAACGGCTTGAATTTGATTTTTCAAGACAGGCTGAAAAGAGAAATGCACTTATTTCTGCTGAAATTTCACAAATAAGCAAGATGCTGAGATTGGATTTTATTACACCAACCTGTTATAATTTTTGTTGAATTTTTATAATCAGACATGAGCTTCGGAAAAGGTATAGACAGCACCTGTACCGATCTGATATGAATATACCAATTGAAGATTGTGATATTGAAAGTGTACGGTGTTAAGCGGAGGATGTCATGAAAAGAGCAGTTATAACGGGTGCAACCGGAACAATAGGTACAGCATTGATCAGAGAGCTTGTATCGTGCGGAACGGAAATACTTGTTCTTGTCAGAAAAAAGTCAATGCGTATAAGAAACATTCCCGAGAATCCATTGATAACGATAAAATACTGTGATTTGGATGTTCTTGGAAATATTGAAAATGATACCGGTAAGAAATATGATGTGTTCTACCATTTGGCATGGGATGGTACATACGGAAGCGACAGAAATGATTTGTATTTGCAGAACGGAAATATAAAGTACTCACTTGATGCTGTGGGTGCGGCAAAAAGATTTGGATGTCATACATTTATCGGTGCCGGTTCTCAGGCGGAATATGGGAGAGTTAATGGAGTGATTAGACCGGAAACTCCAACGTTTCCCGAAACGGGCTACGGTTCCGCAAAGCTTTGTGCCGGACAAATGACAAGGGAATATGCACATCGGATCGGGCTGCGTCATATCTGGGTTCGTATATTGAGCGTATTCGGCTCTGAAGATAATCCGCAGAGTATGATAATGTCGGCTATCGAAAAATTGAGTAACGGGGAAACTGCAAAATTTACAAAGGGTGAACAAATCTGGGATTATCTGTATAGTGATGATGCGGCGAGGGCATTCAGACTTTTAGGTGAAAAAGGTATGGACGGAAAGATATATGTGCTCGGAAGCGGGAACGCAAGACCGCTTGCGGAGTATATAAAAGATATAGGTGATATGCTTTCCGGATGCGGAAGGATAGAACTCGGTGCTATTCCTTATGCTCCCAAACAGGTAATGTGCCTTACGGCGGATATATCGGAACTGTCAAATGATACCGGATTTAAACCCGAATATACATTCAAGCAGGGATTATCCCGGATTTTTCATGATAAGGGGATCGAGTTGCAGTGAACGTGTTCTATTTTTCCAGCGATATGTTTGTTAGTACAGCAGCTGTTTCAATTGTTTCTTTAATGGAAAATAACAAATCGTTTGAAAGTATTCACTTTTATGTCGTAGATGACGGCATAACAAATGAAAACAAAATAAAGCTTATAAATATGGTCAGTAAATATAAACGGGAAATTGATTTTATTCAGGCACCTGATCCTTCAAAAGTATTCAGATTTCCGTTTAAAGACAGATATCAGATTGGACATTCATATGTCAGAATGTGTATAGGCACTCTGTTGCCGCAGTCCGTTGAACGTGTTTTGTGTTTAGACAGCGATACATTGATATCGGGTGATTTGACCGAGTTGTGGAATAGGGATATTGGTGATAATATACTCGCAGGTGTGTCGGATTGTGTTAATCTGAGGGCATACAGAAAAAGGTTTTATTTGCAGGATGATGAAGTATATTGTAACGCAGGTGTTTTCCTTGTGGATCTGAAAAAATGGAGAGATAACAAGATTGAGGAAAGAATAACCGATGTCATACACAGACAGAACGGCAATGTGTTTTTCTTTGAGCAGACCGTTATAAATTATGTATGCAGGGGCAGGATATACAGCTTACCTCCGAAATATAATGTATACACACTGTTTTATGCTTTTGATTATAAGAATTTGATACGTTGGAGAAAGCCAACCCGTTTTTATAAGGAAGAAGAAATAATTGCAGCAAAGGACAAACCATATATCATACATTTTACACGTAATTTTTATATGTTGAGCAGACCTTGGATGGAAAACTGCGATCATCCCGTAAGAAATGAATATATCAGATATAAGCAGCTTACACCATGGGAAAGTCCGGAGAAGAATGAAATAACTGTGAAGAAAAGATTTAGATATGGTTTATTTCATATGATCCCAAAGTGTATATTGTGTAAGGCAGCAGGATTTCTTTATAATTTTGTACGACCGAAAATGTATTGGAGAAATGATTAAACGGCGGGGAGTATTTTATGGCAGATAATAAACTTCTTACAATAGCGATACCCACATATAACGGTGCAAAGACCATCACAAATGTACTGGATTTGTTGTTGTGTCAGTATGATGAACGTGTAGAGATATTGATATCGGATAATGCCTCAACGGATGAAACAAAGAAAATTATAGAGGATTATCTTAATGATTATCCATATATAAAATATATAAGGAATGATAATAATATAGGACCTGATTCAAATTTTTTACAGTGTATGGAAATGTCAGAGGGAAAATACACATTATTGTTGTCTGATGATGATGTGCTTGTGGAAGGTTCCTTGAGGATCATACTTGATTTTTTGGAAAAGAATGAGGATATGTCCCTCGTATATCTTAATGCGGCAGGCTTCCGCGAAAGATATATTGATATTGAACATTGTGTTAAGTATGATTATGCGATATATGATAATAAAGAGTTTATTACCGATGACAGAAAACTTTTCATGAGATATGCAGGTCGTATGTGGGGATTTCTCTCTTGCTTCCTATGGCTCACAAAGGCATTCAGGTCTATTGAATATGCAGACAAATATAAGGGTACTAACTGGCTTCAGAGCTATATACATATTATATGTTCACAATACGGAAACAAAAATTTAGGCATTATAGCGAAAATCTGCATAGGAGCGGGAATCTATAATATTGTTTCAAATTTTAATTCCGGTGTTGTTGATGGTATAAACTATAGAAAAATGCTTGATTTTGCTGTAGAATACGGAAATTTTGATAAAAGGCAGCTTGACAGATTATTTGTTTGGAGAATATGCTTTATATCTAAAAGGGCGATAATAAAGGAGAGGGCTGCCGGTGTAAAAAAGACATATATAAGAGATATTTTTAAATGTACCGTGAAATACCCGTCCGCATGGTTCAGGTTATATCCTGTATTTCTTTTTCCGGCTTTCGTATGCAGAATTATTGTTAATATAAATAACAGGATAAAATCCTACAGCGACAAAATACGGGAAAATCGAGTGGGGGATATAGTAGGGTAGAGGAAAAGTAGGAGTAACAATGAGTGCCGATAGTTTTAATGCAAAAATCAGTATAATAGTGCCTGTATATAAGACAGAGGAAATATATTTAAGGAAATGTATAGAATCACTTATAAATCAGACATACAGTAATATTGAAATAATTCTTGTTGACGACGGTTCTCCCGACAGCTGCTCCGTGATTTGTGATGAATATGCAGGGCGTGACAGCAGGATCACAGTGATACATAAACAAAATGAAGGGACGGCTGCTGCAAGGAACGATGGGCTTTGTGCTGCCGTAGGTGAGTATATAACATTTGTTGATGCCGACGACAGATTAAGTAGTGATATTCTGGAATTGGCAGCAAAAACATTGAGCAGCACAAATTCCGATATGATCTGGTTTGATGTTGTTGCCGAATATCAGGATCGTAATGATTTATGGACTAACGGAAATGTGAAAGGTATAATTGATTTTAAGAAAACTTTACAGCTTTTTTTGGAGCATAGGTTAATTTTTTCTTGTTGGGGTAAGCTTATATCAAAACGCTGTATAGGCAGCTTGAAACTGAATGAAAAACTGAAACGGGGACAGGATGAGGAATTTATAATAAGAATTCTCCTCGAAAACGGAAAATCGGCATTTTGTCATAATAAGGGGTACTTTTATAATTTGCTCGGTGACGGTGAAACAAGGCGGGGATTTACCGAAAAGGTTTTCAGCATAAATGATATGACAGATATTGTTGAATATGAAGTTTTGAATAAATATCCGGATTTAAAAAAATCCGTAGATACATATATAGCCCATAGTATGTGGATAATGCTGAACCAATACAGAAACAGTTCTACGGAAACCCGAAAATTTGAAGAAAAAATGTTATCGGTTTTGAAAGCACATAGAGTATCAATTTTCAGGTCACAACTCGGGTTAAGGCTAAAGCTTGTTATTTATGCCTTTATATATTTAAAGCCGGAAAATTTCAAAAAAATTTATAACAAATACAAAAAATTAAAACGTAAGGGATAAAAGAATGAATATTGGGATACTTACTTATTATCAATCAAATAATTACGGTTCATTTTTACAGGGGTACGCTTTGGTAACGGCGTTAAGGACACTTGGATATAATGCGGAGCTTATTAACTTTAATATGGTCAAAGCGGCAAAGAGGTATGCTGTCAGACCGATGAGAAATCCGTTAAGGTATTTTTGCATCAGAAAACGACACAAAATGTTTGATGAAATTATTGAATCGGTTCCCGTATCAAAAGAAAAAATTATTTCTGATAATACAGAGGATCTGAGAAAAGCTGTTTACGGTAAATACGATCTGATAATTGCCGGCAGTGACGAAATCTGGAGGACTGATAATTTCAGAGGTTTTCCGACTCCGTACTGGCTTGACGGAGATTTTGGTTGTATGAAGTGTACATATGCAATATCCTCACTCAGTGATGATTCTGTCTTAAGTTATGAGGATAGTAAACTGATTGAAAAGTTTGTATCTGATTTTTCATATCTGAGTGCAAGGGATGTCTGCACAAAAAAGAAATTGGAAGCACTTACATCAAAATCGGTGGATTTGGTATGCGATCCGGTTTTTATGTATGATTTTTGTATAGATAAGGAAAAAGGCAGGAGAATTTTAAAAGAAAAATTCGGTATAAAAACAGATAAAAAGCTTGTCGGATTTATGAATACCGAACGCAGCTTAGCTATGGAATTAAAAAGAAGATTGGGGAAAAATATTGAATTTATTGCTTTGTATGATTATATGCAGGGTTTTGTGAATGTTATGACTGTTACTCCGTTTGAATGGGTTCATATTATTTCTTGTCTGGATTTTATGGTAACTTCATATTTTCATGGTACCTGTTTTTCAATTTTAGGGAATACACCTTTTTACGCATTTGATTGTACCTCAGCAGATATTGAACACAGCAAAATAGGTGATTTTCTTAATCGTGCCGGATTATCCGATAACTTTTCAATGAAATCCGACAGCGATTATATTGATAAAATCGTAACACATTGTAATGAAAGTCTGGAAAGCAATACGGAGGTCGATTTTTCGGAAATAAGAAACACTTTCGGAAAGTCATCAAAACCTTTCCTAAAATTTCTTGAAAGTATCTGATATTATTGGTGGGGGAAAGGAAATGAAAATAGGCTATAAGGATTTATTTGTCAAATTGTATATGTATGTTATTTGTATTTTGATGATCTTTAGTGATTTCCTAACACTTACTTTACCGTCAATATATCAGTATATTATAATTTTGTGCGGAATGATTGCAATATTTTTTCTTGCAATAGGAAATTGCCTGCGGATAAAAACTGATCTTTTATCATTATTGATTATCGGTATGTTCCTTATGGTTTTACTTAACAACAGTCAGGTTTATACATATTGTATCTATTTTTTGGCGTTATTTTCTGTTTTGGTGTCAAGATCTGTCAGTATAAAGTATTATGAAAAACTTATATCCGTTTTTTTGTATGGTTATCTGATTTTTGCAGCTGCAACCATATTTTTGTATTTCAACAAAAGTATATATATGTCATATGTCGTACCCCTGTTTCCTCAGTATTCAAAAGAAATGGAATACTGTTATAATATTGGGTATATGACAGGTCTTACAGCTAATTATGCAAGGAATGGATCAATGCTCAGCATGGGTCTTATTATAGCTGTTTCACGATTGTACAATAAAAGGAACATTAAAATTGTTTCCTGTATTTTCATAATTCTGTTTATAATAGCTTTGGTTCTGACTTGTAAGAGGGCACATACCCTGTTTATGCTTGTTACTTTATTGTTTATTATTTTTTTGCATATGTCCGATAAGCCGGGAATCAGAATGCTTAGGATGTTTGGCATAGGTATCGTTTTGTTGGCATTATTTCCTGTGTTGATTGATAATATTCCGCAGCTTGCGAATGTTGTAAATAGATTTTCTGATATAGCGGAGGACGAAGCTGTACAAAATCGTTTTATGATTTGGAATATTGCACTGACAACCTTTGCGGAAAATATGTGTTTCGGTGTGGGGTGGGGTAATTTTATGTCTTATACCGAGCAGTCTTTGGGGCAGGCATGGAATGCACATAATATGTTTCTGCAATTTCTGTGTGAAACAGGAATTGTGGGAACGATAATATTTATGAGCTTTATTGTTTTTGTGTATTTCCAAAGTATAAAAATATTTGTGGGACTGCGAACTTCAAGAATAAGTCTGCCCGGTAATGCCCTGCAAAATATATCTTTTTCCGTAGGAGTACAGACGTTTACATTGTTATACAGTTTTACAGGAAGTCCGCTTACGGATGTGAAAATATATATTCCGTATTATACAGGCTGTATATTTACTATTATATATTACAGTTATTTGCGAACTTATGGAAGAAAGAGGTTGAAGGTTAGTGGAGCTTAAAGAATATCTCCGGGCGGAGGTATATGGAAATGCCGATGGTATGGGGGAAAAACTCTATTTAAAATATAAAAATCCAAGTACAAATGCAGTATACATGATAAGGATTATGCAGTATTACTGGAACAGAGGAACTGTGCTTTCTAAAAGAAAAGCTGTAAATATAGGAAATAAATTAATAAAAAAATACGGAATATTTATTCCGCCGCAGGTTAAAATCGGCAGGGGATTAAAATTACCGCATCCAAATGGAATAATAATAGGGAGCTGTGCAGAAATTGGGGAGGATTGTACTATATTTCAGCAGGTTACAATAGGCTCCAATCTGCCGGGGGATTTTCTGAACGGCAAACAGCCGAAAATCGGTAATGGAGTATGGTTGTTTGCAGGATGTAAGGTTATAGGGGATATTTATGTTGCAGACAATACATTGGTTGGAGCAAATGCTGTATTAAGACAAAATACACGTTCGGGGTATTCTTATGTCGGGATACCTGCACATTGTACGGAGGTTAAACATTCAAGGCTTATTTATTGATAATATTGTGTATCGGGAAAGGTGCAGGTATGGAGATTCGGAATAATATTGATTTGGGAAAGTATACTACCTTTCATATAGGTGGAAATGCAAGAAATTTTTATATGCCTGAAAGTACACAGGAACTGATTTCATGTTTACGGACATTAGGGAATGAAAAAGACTTTTATATATTATCAGGTGGTTCTAACTTATTGATAAATGACAAAAAGATATATGATAATGTCATATATTGTAAAAGGCTCAATGATTATATAATTGATCTGGGAGAAGGAAAATACCATGTCGGAGCGGCGGTAAGAATACAAAAGCTGATAAATAAGCTGAACAGGGACGGATATGGAGGAATAGAATATTTATATTCTCTGCCTGCATTGGTTGGAGGAATTGTTGTTATGAATGCAGGAAGGGGAGAGGGTTATGCAAAATCAATAAGTGATTTTATTGAGAGGGTTTATATCGTGCGGGGCGGAAAGGAATTGACAGTTGAAAAGGGTGATTGCGGGTTTGGCTTCAGGACTTCAGTTTTCAAGGGTTCCAAAGATATAGTTGTTGCGGTAGATTTACGTATGGAAGTGACGGACAGTAAGAATGCGGAGCTTGATATCAGACGGCGAATGGCTGAGGTTAAATTGTATCAGGAGCGTAACAAAGCCAATTTCGGAAGTGTTTTTTCATGCTGTAATCCAAGAATAATGAATATTATGCAAAAGCTGTCTTACGGAAGAAAGAGCGGAGTGCATTATTCCTCAAAAACACCTAACTGGCTTGTTAATGAGGGTAAGGGAACATATAAGCAGGCAAAACATTTGATAGATGATGTTGCAGCCTTGCATAAAATATTCAAAAAAGAATGTAAGGTAGAGGTTCAAATCTGGGATTAAGGTTGGGGTATGGGGAATGAAAAAGGAATCACAGTTTGTTAAAAGTACATTGATTTTATTTGTTGGTACGGTGATGCCAAAATTGGCATCATTTATAACTCTTCCGTTATTCACAGCCTGTCTTACAAGGTCTGAATACGGAGCATATGATTTAATTATTACACTATGTTCTCTTCTTATGCCTGTGGTTTCTCTGATGATGCCGTCAGCAACATTCAGATTTATGCTCGACTGTCAGAATGACTCTGAAAAGATAAAAAGCATAGTTACCAATACATTGGTTCCGGGCAGTATTATTGCATTTTTTTCTTTGATATTATTGTACTTTTGTCTGTATTCCTTCGATCCTTTGGTCAGGTTATTAATGTGTATATATCTGTTAGTCGATGTAATATCATTTTTCTTGCAGCAGATTGCACGGGGATTGTCAAAAAATCATATATATTCAATCAGTGCAATAGTATTATCATTCCTTAATATGCTGTTTGCTGTTCTCGCATTGTGCGTTTTTCATAGCGGACTCACAGGCGTTCTGATATGTCTTATAGCATCTACCTTTATATCGGCTGTTTATATAATTATACATATCCGATTTTTTTCGTATGTCGATTTCAAAAAAACAGAAATAAAGGTAATGAAAGAGATTATGAAATACTCATGGCCACTGATACCGAATAATATCTCATCGTGGGCAATGAATATGTCTGATCGTCTGATAATTCTTTATTTTATGAATATAGAAAAAACCGCAGTTCTTGCAGTCGCACATAAAATACCGCAAATTCTGTTACTCGCACAGAATGCATATAATATGGCTTGGCAGGAAAATGCGGCTATATCTTCAAAAGATAAAGCTCCGGCTGAATATTATACCAAAATGTTCAGGCTGTTATACGATTTTATGGCCGGTGCAACAATGCTTTTGATTGCATGGACACCTATTTTATTTGCTGTTCTTGTCCGTGGAAATTATGATGAAGCTTTTTACCAGATACCTGTTTATATATTTGCCTTTTTTCTGTCATGTATATCCGCATTTCTTGGGGGAATATATATTGCATATAAAAAGACGTTGAGTGTAGGTATTACTACAATAATCAGTGCTGTAATAAATATAATTGTTAATATAATGCTGGTAAAATTTATCGGTTTGTTTGCTGCGTCAATCTCGACTGTATGTGGTTATTTGTTTATAGATATATACAGATATTTGGATATCAAAAGGCTGATAAGGATAAAATTTGATATAAAAAGAATTTTCATGGGATTGTTATTAGTTGTATTTTCTTCTGTTTTGTGTTATCAAAGAAATGTAATCACAGATATAATTAATATTGTACTGAGTACGGTAATCTTTGTTATTCTCAATAGAATACTGTTCATGCAAATGTTTGATTTAATAAAACGAAAAATAAATAAGACTCCGAAATAATGCGGCATACCGCCGTCAATTCGCAGATGTCTTATCCGGTCATCAAGCTATAAACTTTCAGGTAATAATTTGTGTGAGGAAATTTATAAAACACTTATTTTAAATTATATTATTCATAATTATAACAAAAGACTGCCGCATTAAGCTATAATAAACTTAATTCGGCAGTCCCGCTTTTCAAAAATCTTTTATATTATATTTACTTTACCGTTTGAATTTTCGGATATATTTACCTGATTATCCTTTATAATACAGTTGGCTGCTATGATGTTATAGTATGTATTATATATACCTGTTTTATTATTATATATTGCACAACCGTTCAAAATTACATTGGAATCGGTATCAACAGCATTATTTCCGGCTGAATATATTCCGTATTCATTATCGTGACACACTGCATTGTAAATGTTTACCTTTGCACCGAATGTAGGACTTGCTATTCCGCCTTTTTTATTATTATACCATTCGCCGCCGATTATACTTCCGCTGCATCCCTGGTGGTGTGATACTCCGTCATCGTAATTATTGTATCCGCAGCAGTTAATAAAATGAGTATCTCCATAAGTGTGCAAATTAAAACCATCATTTCTGTTTTGTGCTGCACTGCAGCCGTAAAATGTTCCGTTGGAACAATCAAATGATAATCCGTTATTCATGGAACAGTGGTTAAATTCGCAATTTCTCATAATTACATTATCACAATAATTGATATGACATGAATTATCCCGTGCGTAATCACATACGATATCACATAGGTTCAGATTTTTTACGTTTTTTATATTTATGGCATAGGCACTCTCTCCGGACAGGTGATAACTGTCTATCCCTTCTTCACCGGGGTTAATATATATACTGCTTCCATCATAAAACCATGATTTTGCGGTGGATTTACATTCGTCCAATGTCATTACCGGTATGAGTCTGATATCATTTTTAATACTATTTCCATGCCGTCCCCAGAGCGTTATCCGATAACCGTCAGACCTTGTACCCTTATCCGTTATATCCAATGTTTTTGATACAAAACACTTGTAAATTGTACTGCTCTCCAGTGCAGTATATTCCGATATAAGCAAATCGGTTTCATCATCCTGCCTGACCTGAATATCCTCACCCATATCCAATACAATCTTTGCCCTTTTGTCACCATCAGTATAGGATGAACTCCATGAAGCGGCTATAGTCAGATGATCTCTGTGACGTGAGCTTGAAATACTTTCGTGATATAATCCCGGAGCAGCATAGATTATTTCAGCATTACCTGAAAGGGCTTTGGAAAATGTTCTGAAAGGTTTATCTTCTTCTCCTGTGTTAGTATCATCCCCCGAAGGCGATACATATACAATGTGAGAATTTTTTGTGTTTTCAATCGGATATTCTGTGTTATTTATGAGGTATTTACCCCTTATTGAAAAAGCATTGGGATTTTGCATCATTTTGACATTTGACGGAAATTCAAAGCATACGATCATATTTTGTGTATAGTCAGTATATTGTATAACTTTTACCTCCGCTTTTGCCCTGTCATATACCAGCAGTTTCTGCCCGGCATCACCTACATCGTAGCTGTATGTTCCCGCAGGAATTATATATCTCTCTTCATTATATACAAGATAGCTGTCATCAGTAAGGGTAATGGTTTTGCCGGTTGTATCGAAATTAAAGAGATAATCCGAAAAAGAAACATATATACCCTGTCTGAAATGTTCCGGTACCTTCTCATAATAAATTCCGTCGGAAACAATACACTTTTTTATAAGTGTATCTCTTGTAGTATCCGTTCTTCCGAATCTTATTGTGATGAATGGATGATCCGAGGGTATATCTGAGGCAGTAATTATGGCAGAATAATAATTTCCCGATCTGTGTACAGGCACTTTGATATTGGTTGCCGCTGCAGCAGTTTCATCTTTTGATAAATATATAACGAAGTCATCTGTTGTACTTTCAATAATTATATTATACCTCTCAACAGATTGTCCGGATGTATCGCAAAGCACCCAGTACCTTTTCCCTCTCGGAACACTTATCTGCCCGTTAGCGAGTGTGACACCCTGATCCCATATTCTTTGCCTGAACAGCTTACTGAACAGGTTTTCTTCCGCTTTATTAATTCCGGAGAATCCGGAATTTACCAATGCGTTATCAACATCATTTTTTATACTTTCAACCTGACTTCTTACCGATGTGCCTGCCGTCGCATATACCTCTCCGTCTGCTCCTGTCCGTATATCAATAAGCTCACTGTTTCCCTCTGTTTCCGAATTGTTTGCTATTATATTATCCACACGGTCATTCATGATATCAAGCTTTGTATCAACCGAAGCATTGATCGTGTCGATAGCATTAACTACGGTTGAGTTTATCGTATCCGCTGTTTCGGATAGCTCACGCTTGGCATTACCCGACACATTTTCGATATTTTCCGTAAGTTTTTGAACTTCATTCTGAATAAAGTCATTTTCTTTATCTATATGCTCAAGAAGTTTTTTATCAACATCCTCTATCTGTTTTTTATTTTGAGCATAAGCCATACTTTCGCTTCTCGGTATATCCAATATACCGTCAAGGTTATAATAATTCATATTTAGTCTTTCCTCCTTGAAATACTTTGTTTTATAATAAATTCATCCGGTATAGTAACATGATAAAATTCTCCGTTTTCACGCTGAATTGCGATATCATAAAAATACCGTCCTGTCGGAATATTTGTGTCTTCGGGACTAAGCTCAAAGACATAGCCTCCTTGGAATTCATTATCTGCGGTAAGCACCTTACATATAACATAATCTTGATCACTATCGTCCTCATTTAAACTTTTTTTAACAGAGAAAATAAGCTTATCCTGCTCTGAAAGTAAAAGTCCGTTTTGCTCTGAGTCCGAAAGAACAATTCTTCCGAAAAAGGTTGATGCTTTTCTAACGATTACGGTCATAAACAAAACCTCCTTATTTTGATGGGAAAATAAACTCAGGATATCATATTATGTAAGAGGTTGATACCATTATTTGTTATTCCTTTCCCCTCAACATTACCCGGAAAATCAAAAAAATTTGACCGATAAGGGTCAAATTAATTATTTTTATATAAAAAATGAAAACTTAATCAATACTTGCTTATAATTGAACTGTTATAGTTTCAAAAAAAGGTTGTCAACTAAGTTTAAATTCAACTCAGTTGACAACCGGATATATATTTATATAATTGTTTTATCGGATAAAATATATGTTCCCATCTGTTCGAGATTTCCATGGGGGAATTTATTGATATCTTCATTATTTTTATTGATAAGACAGTCTGTTACTAAAAATACATTCATTCCAAGCTCCTTTGCAGCCATATCTTCGGTAACATCATTTCCCACCATAATACATTCCCGGGGACTTAAAGCGAACCTGTCCATTATATTTCTGTAATACCGAAGATTTGGTTTACAGCCGCTTATGTTTTCATAGGTTGTATAAAATTCAAAATCGTCCGGCTCAAGACCGGTCCATTTGATACGGCTTTCAGTTGCTTCCGCAGGAAATATAGGATTTGTTGCCAATATAACTTTCAGCCCCATTGATTTGAATTTTCTGACGATTTTGGCAGCTTCAGGATTATATCCGCATGATGACCTTAAATTATTGAATTCGTTCCGATAAAATTCGTCAAAATATTTCTTGTCATTCATAACCCTTTCACCGAATATCCCGGCAAAGCAATTCCAGAATATTATTTCATTACTTTCGGAGCTGTTATTCTTTATCATGGCATATGTTCCTTTCCATATAGCCTCTGTCAGCTCTTTGGGGTCGTAACCGTAATTTGACATTTTTTCGCATAGCAGCTTAAAATATTTATTTGTAAATTCGTTCTGATCCATCGGTAAAAGAGTACCGTCAAGATCGAGTAATATAGTTGTAATATCCATAAGAACTCAAACCTCCAATACATATTGTATCGTATATTTTTCAAAATTACAAGTAAATATGCTGTATTAATTATTTATACTTTTTGTATTTTTCAGATCTGATTTATTATTTTAGCATCAGTATGTTGATATATTAACAAAAATATTTTATAATATATATAGTTTCATATATCGGGAATGTTTTTATGAATTTGTTTGAAGAAAGTAAATAATGGTGAATAAAATGTATTTCAAAAAATATTATAATTCCCCGCTTGGAAAAATAATACTTGCAAGTAATGGGGACGCACTTACAGGTTTGTGGTTCGATGGTCGGAAATATTCCCCCGAAAATCCGCCCGATAATATATGTACAGAAGTACCTGTTTTCAGGCAGACTGAAAAATGGCTCGATATTTATTTTGGCGGTGTCTGTCCGGATTTTATGCCGCCTCTGTATTTTGCAGATACAAAATTCAGGGAAAGTGTATGGAATATTCTGTTTTCGATACCATACGGAAAAACAATGAGCTATAAGGAGATAGCAGAAAAGCTGGGTTATAAAAGAATGTCCGCACAGGCTGTAGGAGGAGCGGTGGGGCATAACCCGATTTCCATTATAATTCCCTGTCACAGAGTTGTAGGCTCAAACGGAAAACTTACAGGATATGCAGGCGGATTGGATAAAAAAATGTACCTTCTCAAATTGGAAGGTGCGGATATGAAAGGATTATATCTTTAGGTCTGTTTCCGATGATAAAAAATGAATTATAAAACCCCCGATTATCAGATTTAACCCTGATTTTTGGGGGTTAATTATATATGGTTGCCGTTGTTTTTAATATAATTTAAACAAAACATAAAAATTTCAAAAACATTATCGGGTTAAAATACAATCAACAGTTGAAAAACAATTCAAATAATAATTTAATGGGAGGTATTTATTATGAAAAAGAAAAATTTTGTAACACTTATACTCGGTACCGTCGGAGGTATTCTGTTTGCACTCGGTATGTGTATGGCACTGATTCCGGAATGGGATGCCATGACACAGGGAATTGTAATCGGAGCAATAGGAGCGGTTATACTTCTGGTGATGTTGCTCGTACGCAGAAAAATGGACGGAAAGCCGGCAATTGTTTTTAACGGCAGAACAGTGGGTATAACACTCTTTGGCATTTTGGCTGCTGTTGTTTTCGGTCTGGGAATGTGTATGGCGATGGTGTGGAATATAATGCTTTGGGGTATTACGGTAGGAATTGTGGGAATAATTATGCTTTTGTGCCTTATTCCCATGGTGAGGGGACTGAAATAGGTTTTACATCAAAAGACTCCGATATCCCCGGAAAACACTAAAATTAATAACATATTTATCAATTGTCTACGCCTCGCATTGCTTTATATGCGGGGCAAAATTTTTCATATAACTGTAACGTAAACAAAACCTTAACATTTAAATGATATAATAAATAATACAACGAATGGGGGTATGCTTATGTTTAAAATATTGGTTGTGGAGGATGATAAGAATCTGAACCGAACCGTATGTACTTTTCTGAATAACAGCGGTTATCAGGCTGTGGGCTGTCATGGTGCCGATGATGCCTATGATGCTATGTACGGAAACACATTTGACCTGATTGTATCCGATATTATGATGCCCGGAACCGATGGATATGAATTTGCTAAAACGGTACGCTCCCTCAATGAGGATATACCTATTCTTTTTATGACGGCACGGGATGATTTTGCCTCAAAGCAAAGGGGCTTCAGGATAGGTATTGATGACTATATGGTAAAGCCCGTTGACCTTGACGAGCTTATTCTGAGAATCGGGGCACTTTTGCGAAGGGCGAAAATTGCACAGTCGCATAAGCTTGAAATAGGGAAGCTTACACTTGATATGGATGATCGTACAGCTGTTTATGACGGTACCGATATTTCGCTGACTGCAAGGGAATTTAATATAATCTATAAGCTTTTGTCATACCCGAACAAGACCTTTACACGTACTCAGCTTATGGACGAATTTTGGGATGCGGAAACCAATACGGCACCGAGAGCCGTTGACGTATATATGACAAAGCTTCGCGGAAAATTTGAGGACTGTGATGCATTTGAGATAAAGACAGTTCACGGGCTTGGTTACAAGGCGGTGGTAAAATGAACGATAATTCACGCCTTGAACGTTTTTTGTTCGGATTGAAGAATTATGTTACATTCTTCCTGCTTATCGGATTCGTCATTACCTGCTGCATGACTTTGTTTCTTCTTACCCTTCAAAAAAGTATGGAGATATCCTTTACGGAAGATAATATCAGAATGGCAGCAATACTTACATTTTGCAATATCGTTATTCTGAGTCTGCTTTGCACGATAATAGATACAGTCAGGCGTAAAATTACGGTGGAACGACCCGTGCGTAGGATAACAGAGGGATTTCAGAAGCTTATGGACGGTGATTTTTCGGTGCGTCTGAAACCTGTGTCCGGATTTGCAAGCAGCGTAAGCTTTGACCCCATTATTAACTATTTTAATCGTATGGCTGAAGAACTGAGCGGAGTTGAAACATTAAAATCGGATTTTATTGCCAATGTATCCCATGAATTGAAAACACCTCTTTCGGTTATGCAGAATTACGGAACTATGCTGCAAAGTTCGGATCTTACCGAAAATCAGAGAATGGAGTATGCAAAGGCGATAACCGAATCATCCAAACGTCTTGCGGATTTGATTACAAATATACTAAGGCTTAACCGACTTGAAAATCAGAATATCTATCCCACAAATAAAAAATATAATCTCGGCGAGCAATTGGCGGAATGTCTTCTGAATTTTGAAGCCATCTGGGAGGAAAAGGAAATTGATATTGAAACCGATATTGAGGAGGATGTATTTATTGAATCGGACGATGAGCTTTTATCTCTTGTGTGGAATAATCTGTTTTCCAATGCCATGAAATTTACCGAGCCGCACGGAAGGGTTTCTCTTTCGCTGAAAACCGAGGGGGATAATGCGGTTGTGGAAATTTCCGATACGGGCTGCGGTATTTCGCCTGAAACGGGAAAGCATATTTTTGAAAAGTTTTATCAGGGTGATACATCAAGGGCTACACAGGGAAACGGTCTGGGTCTTGCACTTGTCAAGCGTGTTGTTGATATTACAGGGGCGGATATTTCTGTTGAAAGTGAGGCAGGCAGAGGAAGTACATTTTGTGTTAAAATAGGGAGAATAAAGGATGGATAAGCTGCTGAGTATTCTTAAGAATATTTTTTGTCTGCCGCCGATTCCCACACTGCTTGCCGCACTTTCAGGCTATGCACTCATAATTATTGTAGCTGCTTTTGAGATAAGTATTTCCGTAATTCAATATATTGCTTATATTTCCTCGGCTTATGCACTGGTCGTTACAATAACAGGATTTCCGTATCTCAAAGCACTGTTAAAAAGGGTGAAACAGTATATAAATGCTCACCCCATTGTAAAAGGATTTCGTTCCACAAAGTTGGGTGCAAAATATTCCGCAGATGCACGTTTCCGCACAAAGGTTTCCCTCAGCATAAGCTTTGTTATTAATCTTCTGTATATCATTATGAAGATGTTTTCGGGAATATATTACCATTCAGCATGGTTCATAGCACTTGCATTCTACTATATTCTTATAGCGGTTATGAGGTTAATTCTTATGCGTCATGTATATGTCTGCGATGAAGCGGCAGAACTTCGGAGGTATCGGATTTGCGGCATTATGCTGCTTCTGATGAATCAGGCACTTGCAGGTATAGTCGTTTTTATGGTATACCAAAATAAGGGATTTGATTATCCGGGACTGCTTATTTATGCAATGGCAATATATTCATTCTATATGGTAATAACCGCTGTGGTGAACATAGTTAAGACACGCAGACGGAAGAGCCCCATACTTTCCGCTGCAAGGGTTATAAACCTCGTTGCGGCATTAGTATCTGTCCTTTCACTTGAAACTGCTATGCTTGCACGGTTCGGAACCGATGATGGTCCTATGTTCCGAAGGATAATGACAGGTGCAACGGGTGGAGGAGTCTGTACCGTTGTTATAATTATGGCAATATATATGATTGTTCGTGCAAATATAAGACTGAAAAAGCTTAAAGCAGATAATTCCTGAGTTTATTATTTTTATATAATTATCCGTAAATTAAGAAAGGAGTCGGACATCGTGAAAGAAAAAAACGAAGCTTTCGTTTATACATATTCCGCAAAGGAACAGGAGGAAATAAAGAATATCAGGGAGAAGTACGCTCCGCCGATAAATCAGGAAACAAATATGGAGCGGCTCCGCAGGCTTGACCGAAGCTCAACAAAAGCCGCCGCTGTCATTTCACTGACAATAGGTATTGTGAGTACACTCCTTATGGGTGTCGGTATGTGCTGTACAATGCTATCGGGTTGGGAGCAGTATTTTATCCTTGGTATTATACTCGGCATCATCGGCATTATCGGGATTATTTCCGCATATCCGATTTATAACCGCATTGTAAGAAGAAAGCGTGAAAAGCTGGCACCCGAGATTATGAGGCTGACTGATGAATTGATGAAATAAGGAGGATAGATATGAAAAAAGTAAGAATAACTGTCTTGAAAACAACACTTGACAAGGAGCTTGCCGAAGAATACGGAGTGAACGGGCTTACGGTCTGTCCTATGCTGAAAGAGGGACAGATATTTTATGCTGATTATGCCAAGCCGGAGGGGTTATGTGATGAAGCATGGAAAGCGATTTACCAATATGTATTTGCTTTGGCACACGGAGCAGGAGATGATGTATTTTATTTCGGCGATTGGATCAGGAAACCCGGTGTTGCAATTTGCAGCTGTAATGACGGACTTCGTCCTGTGATATTTAAATCGGAAGCGACTGACGAACAATCCGTGCCCGATTATGAACCGGTACGTTAGGATTTTTTGTCAAGGATGATAAATATGGTTTGCGGATTTATTAGGAATAAATATGATTTGACTTATGACCGAAAGATTTTTTGGTACTAAAAAATGAATAGCATGAATAACTGAAAAAAACGGAGGAATGACAATGTCAGGAAAACATATAGATATAAAAAACACGGGCAAGCTTGGTTTTGGTCTTATGCGGCTGCCTAAAAAGCTGCTTGCCATAGATATTGAGCAAACAAAGAAAATGGTCGATATGTTTTTGGAAGCAGGCTTTACATATTTTGATACGGCTCATATATATCCCGGTTCGGAGGATGCGGCAAGACAGACCCTGACGGAACGTTATCCAAGAAACAGCTACACCATTGCAACAAAGCTTTTTGTACAGACTGCACTGACGGAAAACGCAGCCAAAAAGCAGTTTTATACAAGCCTTAAACGTATGGGGACGGATTATATTGATTACTATCTGCTGCACTGTATTATTGATAATAATTATAAAAGGTATGATAAGTTCAATATTTGGGAATTTGCCGCAGAACAGAAAAAGCTGGGGAATATTCGTTATGTGGGATTTTCCTTTCATTCGGGACCCGAGCTGCTCGATAAGCTGCTGACCGAGCATCCTGAAGTTGATTTTGTGCAGCTCCAAATCAATTATGCCGACTGGGAAAACCCGAGGGTTGCTTCAAGGGCAAATTATGAAACAGCAAGACGTCATGGTAAAAAAATAGTTGTAATGGAGCCTGTCAAAGGCGGTACATTGGCATCTCCGCAGAAGGAAATAAGAGAAATGTTCAGTGAATATGCTCCCGACAGCTCACCGGCTTCATGGGCGATACGCTTTGCAGCCTCCCTTGACGGTATATTGACTGTGCTTTCGGGAATGTCTAATATAGAACAGATGGAGGATAATCTTTCCTACATGAAAAAATTTAAGCCACTCAGCCCCGAGGAGCAGGAGATTATACATAAGGCTCAGAAAATATTGGGGAAATCAAAAACAATCCCCTGCACGGCCTGCCGCTACTGTACAAAGGGCTGTCCGAAGCAGATTGATATTCCGGATATATTTGCCGTCATGAATAAGCGTATCGGCAGCGGTCAGCTTGAACAGTCACAGGAGGATTATCGTAAGCTTACGCTTGACGGTGCAAAGGCATCGGACTGCATATGCTGCGGTCAATGTGAGCGAGCCTGTCCGCAGCATATAGAAATTAC
>CANQAJ010000007.1 GCA_947589365.1 uncultured Clostridia bacterium
CAGCTTAATGCAATTTCCGACAACTATCCGCTTATACCGAAGCTTGCTGTTGACGGCATATACGGTCAAAATACCGAGGAAGCCGTACGTTTTTTTCAGCAGATCTTCAATCTTCCCGTAACAGGAACTGTCAATTTCCCAACATGGTACAGAATTTCCGACATCTACGTCGCCGTCCGCAACCTCGCCGCCCTCTAGCGGCGGGCGGGGGAACCCCCGCGGGCATGTTCGCTGCGGGGGAACCCCCGCGGGCAATTCGCGGGTTCGCTCACTGCGTTCGCTTTGTTTATGATGGAGGGCAGTCTGTTTCCGCGAGCGGCGAGTCGCCGCCCCCGTGTTCGCGTCTACGCTCACTACGTTCGCTCTGATTTATTGACGGTATGTGTGCATTCACGCGGCGGTAGTCTGCCTGTCGGAATGCGGCAGAAAGTGTCGAGAGCGGCTCTTGCGAGCCGCTCCGAATCTGAAAATGACATACTCATCTGTTGTTCATCGAGTAAATTTGCGGTCGAGCAATAAAATAGTTTGCCTGAGTAAATTAATTACGGATTGACAGCGGCGGCACGCCGCTTGTTCATCGAGTAAATTAATGGTCGAGCCGTAGATTAATTTGCCTGAGTAAATTAGTTACGGATTGACTGTGCCGGCACGGCACCGCTCCGCATCTGCAAATGACATACTTATCTGTTGTTCATCAAGTAAATTCATGGTCGAGCTAAAGATTAATTCGCCTGAGTAAATTAATTACGGATTGACCGTGCCGGCACGGCACCGCTCCGCATCTGCAAATGACAAACTCATCTCTTGTTCATCGAGTAAATTAATGGTCGAGCCATAGATTAATTCGCCTGAGTAAATTAGTTACGAACTGACAGCGGGGGCACCCCGCCGGCACGCCGCCGGCGGTGTGATTATCAGAGGAATTCTACACGTCCGTCCTCTATATGATACAGAGCAGCAACAACCGATAAACCATGCTCCTCCTCACGCTTTATATCAAAGCTTTTCTCAATAACGGAAACCGAACGCTGAATATTAAGCAGGCAAGCTTTGTGTTCGTCTTTTTCTTCCCCTATGGCAAGACGTATCTCATCAGTGATAAATTTGATATATCCCTCCGGGTCGTGATGTACAGCAGCCTCAACTGCTCCGCAATGTGTATGTCCCAATACAACAATAAGCTTACAGCCAAGGTGTGATGCGGCATATTCGATACTTCCCAGCTGATGGTCGTCCATTACATTGCCGGCAACACGTATAACAAACAACTCCCCTATTCCGGCTGAAAATATGCTTTCCGGGATAACCCTCGAATCCGAACAGGTTACGATTATCGCATAGGGGTTTTGTCCCTCACTACAGGTTTTTTGCCGTACCTTTGGGGATATGTCACCGCTTGAATATTTCGCATTGATATATTTCCCGTTTCCCTCTTTTAATCGGGTGATTGCCTGCTTTGCAGATACCGAATCAGTTTTAGTCATTTTTGTTTTCCTCCTCTGTTGCATTATCATTTTTGTGTCCCAAAAAATTCTTTGAGCCTGAATTAACAAGAAAAATGCCCGAGCATACAAGCACAAGTGCAAACAGGTTGCGTAAAGTAAATATATTTTCTCCAAGGAAAATACCCGACCACATTGTTCCGAATACGGGAATGAGAAGATTGTAAACTGCTACCTTACTTACCGGGTTATGGAATAGGAGCAATGTCCACAGCATAAACGCACTTCCCGCCATAACTCCGAGATATAAAAGTATCAGCACACAGCTTTCATTGTAGAATGTGATACCTCCGCCAAAAATGAAGCCTGTCAGCATCAATGCAGCTCCGCCTATAAAAAGCTGCCAGCCCGATACCTGTATCGGCGTTCTTCCCTTGTCAATCTTTTTGCTTATAACATTTCCTATTCCGCCGAATATATTTGACAGAATAACAAGACCGTCACCAATAATACTGAAATTTCCCATTTCTCCGCCGAATACCATTACAACTATTCCCGAAATTCCTATTATACATCCGAATATCTTTTTCAGCGTCAGATTATCGCCCCTGAATACTAATGCGGCGGCAATAACGGAAGTAAAGGCTGCGGCTGAGGTATAAAGTGAGGACTTTGTCCCCGTAATATAAACTATTCCTATATACAAAAGCAGATATTGTCCGTATGTCTGAAAAAGACTTAAAAACGATATCGGCAAAATGTCATGTCTGCCTATTGTCGGTTTAGGCTTGCTGCAAAGAAAACCTATTATCAGTACTATTGCACCCGCAATAAAAAATCTTGCTCCTGCAAATACAAACTTTGACGGTATATCATCTTCCGCTATTTTAAAAAACTCATAGCCTATTTTTATTGCCGGAAATGCAGTTCCCCAAAGAAGAGTACAGAGAACTGCAATACACGCAACAAATATACCGTTTGAAAGATACGAGTTATTCTTATTCTTTAACATTCATATTTTCCTTTTCCGAAATAATTCATTACCGCCGGATGTGATATCAGGCGGTAATATAAAATTTATTTTGAGCGGAATTCCATAGGACGGAATTCACCCGATTTATTTCTGTAAAATGCGGAGCCTATCGGACTTTCAAGATATTCTATTATCTCCGGATCATAATTACATATAGTATTAAGACTGAATATCTCGGTGTTTTCAATATTGTTCATATATTCCTCGTCCTCATCACCGGCAAGAAATCTCCAGCCGCTGTCGAATCTGCTTTCGGGATTTTCACGGTACATGATACCCACCCTGAGGTTATCCACCGTTATCCTGTCTGTGGCATAGCATCCGTCGGCTCCGTCCCAGTCGAGCATATCCTCCATTGTACTCCTCGGCAACGCCCATTTTTTCTTTAAACTGCCCTCAAAAATGTTCTTACGTTCCTTGGTAACAAAGTAAAAATTATTACCCAATACCTTTTCGACTTCTTCAAACAATTCCGTAAAACCGTTATCGATCTTGAAAAGCATCTCTTCTTCATACAAAGGAACCATAAGCAGAAAATCAACCGAATCTCCGCACGGCAGTACGCAGCATTCATCATTTACTATAGGAGCAAATATAACACCGTCATATTCTACACTTTCGTCAAGGCTGCCTCCGTATGCTACCGTATGACCATAGTCAAACCATGAATTTTCATACTGTACCATTTCTCCCATCTGCCGCATTATTCTTGACACCCAAATATGGATATCCACGTCATCATCATACTCTCCGCTTAGAGGAATATACGCCACAAGCTCGGTTCTGTGGATATTTTCAATCCCCGAATCGGTTACCTCAACACCTCTGTAGGCTCCCATGCCAATCGTCACAAGCTTAAAAAACGAGCATTGATTATCCGGAGGTATCACGGCTATTTTTATGGGATGTTCATAATTTACACTTTCATATCTCAAATCGGGCAAAAACACGGCAACATCTCCATAGTTATTTTTTATATACCTCAAAACCTCTGACATTTCCTTTTCATCATATACCGCAAGCTCTCTTGTTCTGTCACCGAAAATATTATCCCACGCTTCTTCGTCAATTTCTTTTGCGACACATGAAGCTTTTTCAAATTCGGCTGATTTTCCTGTTTCATTATATATAAGACAAAGTAAAATCCACGCTTCAACGCAGTTTTCATCTATTTCAATGCATCTGTCTGCTTCTTTTATTGCCGTCCGGTATTTATGCAGTCCGTAATTTGCACCGGCTATTTCAAGATGATACGACAGGTCATCCTCCGAAATATCATCGGCAACTTTTTCCAATACCTTAAGTGTTTCACGATATCTCCGGCATTGAGAAAGGCAATGTGCAAGCATAAATATCAGTTCTCCGCTGAGTTCATCCTCGTCAAGCTCCTGAATTTTATTTATTGCTTCCTCAAATCTTCCCTCGTTCATCAACTCATCTATATCGAAAATAAAATCATTGTCCACATTCACACCCCCGATAACTGCATTTTATTTATTATAGCACTGCAAGCATATTCAGTCAAGAAGTGAAATTGCACTTATTTGTCGATTTACTGTATATCTTATTTTGTGACATCATCTACCGTCTAAAGAGGCGGGAAACTTCTTGTCCGTTCAGGTTAAATTATCGAAATTCCAAACGTATTATAAACTCATGCAAAGAAGTTGATACTTGTTGTATACAATATGTCCCATTTATGTAACAGTAATTCTACAGCTGCACACAATGGGACATTTTAATTCAATTAAATGCACCGTCAACCCCCAAAAATAAAAAATTCTCAAAAATCCGCATCTTTTTTTAATTGACAGTAAACTCATAGTGCAAAATTGTCTTAATATTCGTCTTTATACCGGAATCGGCAGATTTCAGGTTAAACAAATAACCTGTTTTTACTTAAGCAATCTCTTAATTCTTTCAACCGCCTCAATGGTCTTATCTCTGTCACCAAATGAAGTAAGACGGAAGAAACCCTCTCCGTTTTTGCCGAAGCCTGCTCCCGGTGTACCGACAACATTGGCTTCACTCAGGAGATAATCGAAAAATTCCCATGACTTCATACCCCTCGGACATTCAAGCCATATGTACGGAGAATTTTTTCCGCCGGTATAATAAATACCCAATTCATCAAGAGCCTCTGCTATTATTCTTGCATTTTCTTTATAATATTCAAGATTTACCTTAATCTGTTCTCTGCCCTCGTCACTGAATACAGCGGCTGCTCCGCACTGTACAGGATAAGACACACCGTTGAATTTTGATCCCTGTCTTCTTCCCCATATCTGAGAAATACTTACCTTTGTTCCGTCCGATGCCTCTGCTTCAAGCTCGTCGGGAATAACCGTATATCCGCATCTCATACCCGTAAAACCTGCTGTTTTTGACAGTGAGCAAATCTCTATTGCACACTGTCTTGAACCTTCAACCTCAAAAATGCTTCTCGGGATATCCGACTCGGTGATAAATGCTTCGTATGCAGCATCATAAATTATGATAGCCTTGTTATCTATTGCATAATCAATCCATGCTTTCAGTTGTTCCTTTGTAAATGCCGCACCTGTAGGATTATTCGGTGAGCAAAGATAAATCAGATCCGCATGAACATTCTTATCGGGAACGGGGCAAAAACCGTTTTCCTTTGTGCAGTCGGCATATATGATCTTTCTTCCGCTCATAATATTGGAATCAACATATACAGGATATGCCGGGTCTGTTATTATTACGGTATTGTCCTCTCCGAATATATCGACTATATTACCGCAATCGGATTTTGCACCGTCGCTTATGCGTATTTCAGACGGCTTTACATCTGCCCCGAAACTTGCATAATACTTTGCAACAGCCTCTTTCAGAAAATCATATCCTGCTCCGCTGTCCTCATAGCCCTTGAATGTTTCCTTGACTCCCATTTCCTCCGCACCTTTTTTTACTGCCTCTACAACACATGGTGCTATCGGGAGGGTTACATCACCTATACCCATACGGATAATATTATCCTTTTTATCGGGATTAGCCTCAATAAAGGCATTTATCTTCTTTGCAATATTAATGAAAAGATAATTCTTTTCGAGCTTCATAAAATTTTCATTAAGCTTTGGCATATTTCTTTCTCCTTACTGTCTTATTCGACATGATTATTTCTGTTCGACTGTTTACCGAGTGCCGCATTTACAAATTCTCTGAAAAGCGGATGTGCGTGATTCGGACGGCTCTTAAATTCCGGATGATACTGTACTCCGATAAAGAAACTGTTTGAAGGTATCTCAACAGCCTCAATAAGAAGTCCGTTCGGTGAAGTACCGGTAAATATCATTCCGTTTTCCTCAAACTGCGAACGAAATTCGTTATTAAATTCATAGCGGTGACGATGACGTTCCGCAATTTCGCTCTTTCCGTATGCACGTTCCATAATAGTACCCTTACGTATCTTACATGGATATGCTCCAAGCCGCATTGTACCGCCCTTGTCAACAACTCCTTTTTGGTCGGGCATGAGGTCTATTACCTTATGTCCGCTTTCCGGAGCAAATTCTCCGGAATCCGCATCCGAAAGTCCCAATACGTTTCTTGCAAATTCTATAACCGCCGTCTGCATACCAAGACATATTCCAAGATAGGGAATATCCTTTTCTCTTGCATATTTTGCCGCAATTATCTTTCCCTCAACGCCTCTGTTTCCGAAGCCGCCCGGGACAAGTATTCCGTCAACATCCCCCAACAGTTCATCAACACTATATTCTGTTATAAGCTCGGTATCTACCCATTTTATATCTATAAATGCCTGATTTTCATATCCGGCATGACGGAGTGCCTCTGCAACGGAAAGGTATGCGTCATGCAGCTGCACATATTTACCGCAAAGTGCAATTTTTACTGTTTTATCCCTTGAAGCGATCCTGTCAAGCATATCCTGCCAATCTTTCATATCCGGCTTAGGTGCATCAATTTTAAGTTCACGGCAAACAATATCGCTGAAATTTGCTTTTTCAAGCATTATAGGTGCATTATACAAAACCGGTATTGTCACATTTTCTATAACACAATCGTTCTTTACATGACAAAACATCGCTATTTTTTTGAATATACTCCTGTCCTCTATCGGCTCGTCACAGCGAAGCACCATAATATCGGGGTTAATTCCGAGAGAGCGAAGCTCCTTTGCCGAGTGCTGTGCCGGTTTTGATTTATGCTCCTGACTCGCTTTAAGATAAGGAACAAGGCATACATGAATAAACAGGCTGTTTTCGGAACCTACTTCAACGCTTACCTGACGTATCGCCTCAAGAAACGGCTGACTTTCAATATCTCCGACCGTACCGCCTATTTCAGTTATTACAACATCAGCATCGCTGTCCTTACCGACGGCATAAATGAAAGATTTAATTTCATTCGTAATATGCGGAATAACCTGTACTGTTTCCCCGAGATAATCTCCCCTTCTCTCTTTATCGAGAACATTTGAATATACCTTACCTGTGGTAAGATTGGAAAATTTATTGAGGTTTTCGTCAATAAATCTCTCATAATGTCCGAGGTCAAGGTCGGTTTCTGCACCGTCCTCGGTTACATATACCTCCCCGTGCTGGTACGGACTCATCGTTCCCGGGTCAACATTTATGTAGGGGTCAAGTTTCTGAGCAGCTACCTTAAGACCTCTTGCTTTAAGAAGTCTTCCGAGGGATGCTGCCGTTATTCCCTTGCCGAGTCCCGATACCACCCCTCCGGTAACGAATATGTATTTTGTCGTCATAACTCAATTTCTCCTTCAAATATCGTTTCAGCCACTCCTGTAAGATATACCGTTTCATCAGTGTATTCTATTTCAAGATTTCCGCCCTTAAGCTTTACCGTTATAGGCTCGCCCTTTTTACAAAGTCCGTTTTCAACCGCAGCAACGGCAACCGCACACGCACCTGTTCCGCACGCCCATGTTTCTCCCGTTCCACGCTCCCATACACGCATTTCTATTGTATGGTTATCTATTACCTTGACAAATTCGGCATTTACTCTTTCAGGGAAAAGTTCACTGTTTTCAAAAAGCGGTCCTATTTTTTCAAGCTCTATTTTTTCAACATTATTGCAGAATACAACGGCATGGGGATTGCCCATCGACACGCAGGTTATATTATAATCCTCTCCGCCGATATTCACAGGCTCGTTTATAACCTTGGGCTTATTTATCGCAACCGGAATAAGGTCTGAATTAAGCTCGGCCTTCCCCATATCTACCTTGAACACATCGTTCTGTCCGTCATGGCGAAATACATTCAGAGTTTTTATTCCGCTGAGCGTTTCAACTGTTACAGTATCCCCGCTTACCATTTTGTGATCGCAAAGATACTTTGCAACACAGCGTATTCCGTTTCCGCACATCTTTCCCTCTGAGCCGTCTGCATTGTACATCTTCATCTTAGCATCTGCAACATCTGACGGACAAATAAGTATAACACCGTCGCCGCCGATACCGTAACGTCTGTCACTGAATCTTACCGCAAGTCCCTCGGGGTTGTTTATCTTCTGGTCAAAGCAGTTGAAATATATATAATCATTTCCCGTACCCTGCATTTTTGTAAATCTGAGACGTATTTTTTCCGTCCTCATATCATTGATATCCACAAGCTCCGTGCTGTATTCGCTGTAACGGCTCTTGAGTGAATCAGCAAGTGCATTAGCAGTATCTATAGATGTCAGACAGGGTATATTTCTCTCCACTGTTTTTCTTCTTATTTTAACACTGTCACGGGTAGGAATACGTCCCTTTGATGATGTGGAAATTACATACTGTATCTTTCCGCTTTCTATAAGACTGAGCGTATTATCCTTATCGTTCTCGTGTATCTTATCGACCTCAATAACATCAAGACCATAGTCCCTGAGTATTCTTGCCGTACCCTTCGTTGCATAGAGCGTAAATCCAAGTTCATTATATTTCTTTGCAACCGCACCTATTTCGTTCTTATCGGGGTCACGAACGGTAATAAATACTCCGCCGTGTTTTTTCATTTTATAACCGGCTGCTATAAGTCCCTTATAAAGTGCTTCTTCGAGCGTATTAGCTATTCCGAGAACTTCTCCTGTAGATTTCATTTCCGGACCGAGCTGGTTATCAACATTTATAAGTTTTTCAAAAGAAAATACCGGAACTTTTACGGCAATATACGGTGAACGCTTATAAAGACCTGTACCGTAACCCATATCCGCAAGCTTTTCTCCGAGCATCGCCCTTGTTGCAAGATCCACCATAGGCACACCGGTAACCTTGCTTATATACGGAATAGTTCTTGAAGAACGCGGATTTACTTCTATAACATACAAATTATCTTGATATATAAGATACTGAATATTTACAAGTCCTTTGGTTTTCAGTGATACCGCAAGGTTTTTCGATGTTGTTATAATATTCTGCGTCATTTCCTCACTGATATTCCATGCCGGATATACTGCTATTGAGTCACCCGAATGTATGCCTGCACGTTCAACGTGCTGCATTATTCCCGGTATGAGAATATCTTCCCCGTCACATATAGCATCAACCTCAAGTTCTGTTCCCGAAAGGTATTTATCTATAAGTATCGGATTTTCTATATTCTGTGCAAGAATAATCGCCATATATTCTTTTATATCCGCTTCATTAAAGGCAATTATCATATTCTGTCCGCCGAGAACATAAGACGGACGCATAAGTACAGGATAGCCTATTCTCTGTGCTACATCAAGTGCTTCTTCCGTTGTCATAACGGTATAACCCTGCGGACGTTTTACATGGTGAAGCTCAAGCAATTCATCGAAACGCTCTCTGTCTTCCGCCATATCTATGCTGTCAGCAGATGTACCGAGAATATTCACACCGCTGTCACTAAGGAATTTCGTTAGCTTAATTGCAGTCTGTCCGCCGAATGCAACAACAACACCATACGGATTTTCTGTTTTTATTATACCCATTACATCTTCATTTGTAAGCGGCTCAAAATAAAGTCTGTCAGCAGTATCAAAGTCCGTTGAAACCGTTTCCGGGTTATTATTTACAATCACCACATCAAATCCGGCTCTTTTCAATGCCCATACACAATGTACCGATGCATAGTCAAATTCTATACCCTGACCTATACGTATAGGACCCGAACCGAATACTATAACGGTCTTTCTGTCTGAATTTTTTTCCTTTATAAATGCTTCAGCCTCATTATCCTTGTCAAAGGTTGAATAGAAATACGGAGTTTCCGCCTTAAACTCGGCAGCACAGGTATCAACCATTTTATATACGGGAATCATGGGTTCGTTTATCTTTGTACCTGTAAGCTTTTCTATTGTTCTGTCAAGGAATCCGAGAAGCTTTGCTTTTCTGTAAAGTTCATCAGTAAGGTTTCCGTCTTTAAGTTCCTTTTCACACTCTGCAAGATTGATAAGTTTTTCAAGGAACCATTCGTCAATCATTGTAATATTATGTATCTCTTCAACGGAAATTCCTCTTTTGAGTGCCTCATATACACAGAACGAACGTTCATCATCACATACGCTCAATCTGTTTCTTATATCCTCTGTTGACATTTCTTCAAACTTTGCCGAGGACATTGTATCGTGGGATATTTCCGCTCCCCTGACTGCTTTCATAATTGCCTGTTCAAAGGTCGGGGCGATAGCCATAACCTCACCGGTCGCTTTCATTTGAGTTCCCAGTGTACGTTTTGCATATACAAATTTATCGAAAGGCCATTTCGGGAATTTAACAACAACATAATCAAGTGCCGGCTCAAAGCAAGCATATGTTGTTCCTGTTACGGCATTTTTTATTTCGTCAAGTGTATAACCTATTGCTATTTTAGCGGCAACCTTTGCTATCGGATAACCTGTTGCTTTTGATGCAAGAGCTGAGGAACGTGACACACGGGGATTGACCTCTATAACAGCATAGTTAAAGCTTTCAGGTTCAAGTGCAAACTGACAGTTACATCCTCCCTCAACTCCAAGTGCTGAAATTATATTGAGTGCTGCACTTCTCAGCATCTGATATTCCTTATCGGCAAGTGTCACGGTAGGTGCAATAACTATACTGTCGCCCGTGTGTACACCGACCGGATCAAAGTTTTCCATTGAGCAGACGGTTATAACATTTCCCTTACTGTCACGCATTACTTCAAATTCTATTTCTTTCCAACCGGCTATACATTTTTCCACAAGCACCTGCGTTATAGGTGAAAGTTCAAGTCCGTTTGCAGTAATTTCTCTTAGTTCGTCCTCATTATTTACGATACCGCCGCCTGTTCCGCCAAGTGTAAATGCCGGACGGATAATGACAGGATATCCTATTTCATTTGCAAAATTTACTGCCGACTGTACATCGTTTACTACAAGTGATGGAATAACAGGCTGACCTATGCTTTCCATAGTGTCTTTGAACATCTGCCTGTCCTCTGCTTTGTCGATTGTTTCGGGGTTTGCACCTAAAAGTCTTACGTTATGCTTCTTCAGAAAGCCCTCCTTAGCAAGCTGCATTGAAAGGGTAAGACCTGTCTGTCCGCCGAGTGTAGACAGAATACTGTCAGGCTGTTCCTTTATGATTATTCTTTTAACGGTTTCAAGCGTAAGCGGTTCTATATATACCTTATCGGCCATAGCCTTATCCGTCATTATTGTAGCAGGGTTTGAGTTTACAAGTATAACCTCAAGACCTTCTTCCTTCAATGCACGGCAAGCCTGTGTTCCCGCATAGTCAAACTCCGCTGCCTGACCTATAACTATAGGACCGGAGCCGATTACCAACACTCTTTTAATACTTTTATCCTTTGGCATTGTTTTTATCCTCCTGTATCATCTTTATAAATCTATCGAATAAAAACGAGGTATCAAGCGGTCCCCCGCACGCCTCGGGGTGAAACTGAACTGTAAAGCACGGCATATCCGTATATGTTACCCCTTCACACGTTCCATCGTTTGCATTAACAAAGCTTTCATATGCATTTTCAGGCAATGTTTTTGCAACAACCGCATAACCGTGGTTCTGGCTTGTTATGTACACTCTGCCTGTTTTAACATCTGTTGCGGGCTGATTTGCCCCTCTGTGTCCGTATTTAAGTTTTTCGGTTTTCGCTCCCTGTGAAAGTGCCATAAGCTGATGACCGAGACATATTCCGAATGTTGGTATCTTATATTGACAAAGCTTTTTTATCTCCTCTATTATTCCAACATTTTCAGCCGGATCCCCCGGACCGTTGGAAAGCATTATTCCGTCGGGATTCATTGCTTTTATTTCCTCGGCCGTTGTATTTCCGGGAACTACTGTTACATTACATCCTCTTTTAACAAGTTCTCTTCTTATATTATTCTTTGCCCCGAGATCCATAAGTACAACATTATATTTTCCGTTTTCCGCCTCAAAGCTTTCAGCCTTTTCTATCGTAACCGAGCTTACAGCATTTTCCACCTTATATGATTTAAGTGCCTCCGCATCGCCCTCTTGAGGCTTGCTGTACTTTATTGCCGCATTCATAACACCGTATTCACGCACCGTCTTAGTAAGGCAGCGTGTATCTATTCCGCAGATTCCGGGAATATCATTTTCCTTTAAAAAAGTGTCAAGCACACCGTCACATCTGAAATTGGACGGCTGTTGACACAGTTCTCTTACAATATAAGCAGTTAATGCAGGCTTTCTGCTTTCAAAATCACTCGGTATCACACCGTAGTTACCGATAAGCGGAAAGGTCTGACAAACGATTTGTCCGTAATAGCTGGGATCTGTAAGTGTTTCAAGATAACCCGTCATAGCTGTTGTAAACACCAATTCGCCCACGGCTTCCCTTTCCGAACCGAAGGCTGTCCCCTCATATACATCTCCGTTTTCCAATAAAAGATATGCCTTTTTCTCCATAATGTAACCATCCTTTCAGCGGTGATCTCTTATATTCAGTAATTTTCATAAAAGCATTCAAAATCAGATATCCGCTAATGCTCCGATATCGTCTGTATACAAAATCCTAACCGTCATAGGTACTGAGTAAATTCTTGGCAACCTCTAACTTTGTAAGCCTCAGATCCATTGCCTGCTTTTCAAGATACCTGTGTGCCTGCGGCTCGGTCATTGAAAGATATTCCATAAGAATATACTTTGCCCTGTTTATAATTCTTATATCCTCAATTTTTTTCTGAAGTTTTATATTTTCCTTCCTTATACCACTCATTCTTCTTTGAGTCGCTTCTATAAGCCGTACAGCCTTTGAAAAAAGCTGTCTGCTCAGCGGCTTCGCTATAACAAACGCACCGTATTCCGAGGTCTTGCTTTCAGCCATAGCCTCAAACTCCGATTTAACAACAAGAATAACTCCGGACGCCTTATATTTCAGCAGATCAATCGCAAGTCCGTCACCGAATTCATCAGACAAAGGCGAATTTATTATGACCAGTCCATATTCCTTTTCATCACAAAGCCTTCTCGCCTCGGCTCCGCTTTTTGCCTTATCGGAATTATTGTACCTTTCCGCACGAAGCAGCAATTCAAAAGAAGTAACGGCCTGTTCCTTTGAGGATACTATCAGTACACTATTCAAAAGCCAAACACCCTTCTTTTTATTTTACAAAATTTTCGCATATTAATCAAGTGAAAATTTAATACTGCCGTTATAAATACGGCTGTCATATTATCTCAAAATATCTTTCATCCTGTGCCTTTTTATACTCGGCACTTTCGATGGATCTTTTCATTTCTTCGGTTTTGAGATCAATAAAATTATCAAATATACGTTTCGGAATATGTTTTTTTATAAACTCGCTCTTCCGTGCAAGCTCTATAGCATCCGCAAGCGACTGCGGAAGTCTTTCTACTGTAGCGTTACCCTGTTCATTTGCCTCGCAAAGATCAAGACCGTCCTCTATTCCTTCAAGTCCTGCATATACAAGCAAGGCAAAGCAAAGATAAGGATTGCATGACGGGTCGGGACTGCGGTAATCAACCCTTGCTCTGTCGGTTTCGGGCATAAGAACACGTACAAGTGTATTTATATTTCCGTATGACCAATCAATTCCGCTCGGAGCCTCATATGAGCCGAAGCGTGTATATGAATTTGACAGAGGATTGAAAAACAACGTCATTTCTGCGGCACGTCTTAATATACCTGCAATAAAGCTTTTTGCCTTTTTGTTCATTCCGTAGCCCTTATCGGTAAATATATTCTCATCATATTCTTTAAGAACCACATTAATATGCATACCGCTTCCGCTCTTATCAATTATCGGTTTAGGCATAAAGGAAGCATACAGACCGCTCATAGACGCCGCCGCTTTCACAACGGACTTAAAAGTCGAATAATCATCCGCCGCACTCAGAAGATCCGAATGCTTGAAGTCAATCTCATTCTGACCGGGACCGTTTTCATGGTGAGAGGACAGCGGTATTATATCCATATCTTCAAGTGTCAGGCATATATTTCTCCTTACATTTTCACCCTTATCAAGCGGTGCAACATCAAGGTACCCGGCATTATCATGCGGAATATGTGTCGGATTACCGTCATCGTCCATCTTAAAAAGATAAAATTCACACGCAAGCCCCACCGTACAGCTGAACCCTGATTTTCTGATTTTTTCCACAGCATTTTTGAGCACCATACGCACATCCGCCTCAAAAGGTGTTCCGTTCTGATGTCTGATATCGCAAAGAAGCCTCACAACGGCTCCCTGCTGCGGCCGCCACGTCAACACTCTCAGGGTAGTGGGATCGGGAAACAGGAGAAGGTCACTGCTGTCCCTGCCCTCAAAGCCGCATACATTAGCCGACGATACAAGTGCACCGTTTCTGAATACACTTTTCAGTTCGGACGACATAATTGATATATTCTTTTTTACCCCGAATATATCAAAAAAAACAAGCCTTACAAATTTTACATCATTGCTTTCAACAAACTGCAAAACCTCTTTAACGGTATAGTTCACAGTCATAACCCCTTTAATATATTATTAATGTTCAATTTATTATAATAGCAGATTTTTCGATTTTTGTCTACAAATATACCTCAACAAAAAAGTGGAAATAATATTTTATATACCTTGCATAGTATTTCAGAAAAAAACTGATGTAATTTATTATTTTTGATGCATAAAAAACAGAGATGCCTTATAACATCAAGATATAAGAAATCCCTGTTTTTATGATTAATTTTCCTGTTTGGTTCGCTTGCGTCTTATTGTCAATGTTGCCATTGAAATAATCAGAAGAATTGCTACAAAAACAAGTGCAAAGGAAGAATTATCGTTTTCAAAGCTTATATCCGGCTCGTCCGGTTCTTTCTTATTTTCATTTTCGGGCTTCACAGACTCCTCTTCATTTCCCGATATCTCCTCCGGGGGATATTCTCCCGTGAAATTAAATTTTATGCTCACCTCATATTCCGTATCTTTCTTTGTAAGGAACAACGCTCCGTTCATATATTCTGCGGTATAGTTTTCCGGCACTTCAATAATACTTACAGCATAATAATCCGGTATAATCTTATCAAATACCGCAAGCCCCGATTCGTCACTCTCCGCCGTTATTCCGGCAACTGATATTTTAACTCCTCTGACAGGCTTTCCGTTCTGGTCGGTAAGCTTATATATCACCTTTGTATTCACCATTGAATCCGCCGTTACCGGATCGGAAAGGTTATATGCACTATCCACGGCACGAACGACAATCTTTGTCTGATCCAACATTTCATTATCCGTAAAATCAGAATGGGATTTCACCTTTATAAGCTGTGTATAAAGCTGTGTTATATCATATATAAATTTCGTCTTATTTCCTTCCGTTTCCGTCCTTACAAGGGAATATGAATCCTCATCCATAAGCTCGCTGCTTATCAGATCATCAATTTTATCCGCATAAGCATATTTATCTCCCGACTTAGCCGCTGTATACAGAATAAAGCCCTGCACTCCGTTCAGATCCTCCGACTGTGTTTCAAGATAAATTTTTTCGTTTTCATAATACGTTCTTGTTACAGGCTTATCGGGTTTGGTATTATCCACTGTAAAGGGGTATGAAACGGACTGCGTATCCGCTTTTCCTCCGGCAGCCGGTATTGCTCTTGCCGAAACGGTATAAACATACTCCCCCTCCGCTATTGAGGAAAAAAGGTTTTTGAGTCCGTCAGAATTAAAGCTGCTCAGAAGCTCCGCATACGGCTCATAGCCGCCGCTTGCGAATGACGAAACCGTTCCGATATTGCCGGTAAAGATATTACCCCCCGTTTTATTGCTTATGCTTATGGTATAATCTGCCGCATCACGAAGGAGATAAAAATTCGGTATAACAAAGGATATCCCCGCCGAAGCCGAATCATAAACATTCTTTACCGTATCTTTTCCTATGCATATGTTATCCCCGTCATAATCCCCTGTGGTCATATTCTTTCCGAGAACAATGCCCGGATATGAGCTTCCGTCCGCCGCAACTCCCATAAGAGAATTACCGCTTATGACAGGTCTTTCATTTTCGGAATAAACCGAGGCATCAAATATATCCGCAAGTTCCCATATTCCGCAATATCCCGTGAAAGGTATACTGAGCTGTGAGCTGTTGTCTGTGGGTGTAAATTCTATAAAACCGTCAGCATAAAATCCGTTTTCGGCTTTTTCCGTATACAAAAGCACAACTGCGGGAGAAAGCTTTATTTTCACATTCACCTCGACACTTCCGTATGCAGGCAGTGTTATATCCTTTATTTCTTCATCCCCGACAAAAAAGCTTACATCGGCATATTCACTTATATCTTCCGGCAAAAGCGTATTGCGGTATTCCCCGTCCTCACGTATTATCTTATCCGTCTGTATAACAAAATTCGGTTTATATGTCGTATCGACATCGGAAAGACTTGTCAGTTTCAGCATAAAGGAATACTCCCCGATATCACTGTCCCCCATACTCACTCCTCCGCTGCCGTTTTCCGAGAGGACATAGGCGGAACTGTCAAGTGCATTTTCCACATTCATCACACCCGCCCCCTGAAGTCTGGGAGTATAATAAAGACTGTCGGAATACTTTATTCTTTCCGCCGTATTCATCATAAGTGCATTATATGCAAGCTTAAGATCATTGCCCGAAATTCCCGGGAGGGAATTTTCCGCATATTCGGAAACCAATGCCGCTGCACCGGATGTGAGTGCGGATGATACGGACGTTCCGCTCAATGCATTATATCCGTCAGATACCGCCGAATAAATATCCGTGCCGGGTGCAAGAAAATCAGGCTTCAGTATAAGATCTGACGTAACACCGTATGATGTAAAGTCGGAGGGTTTTCCGCCGTTTTCGGCTGTAAATATCGACTTGCTTCCCGATGACTTTATCCTGCCGACAGGATTTTCCGAAAAATATTTTTCGGCACCCGAGGATACCGCCGCTGCCGGTATGGTTCTTTCGGAAGCCGTCAGATTTATATATAACGGCTCATCGCTTATTATGATTATTCCGACAGCACCCTTTTTTTCCGCTGTCTTGATTTTTTCGTCTACGGATATTTCCCCGCGTTTTACTATTGCTGTTTTTCCCGTGAGGTCAATTATCCGAAGCTCATCCTCACTGCCGAAAGAATCCGTATATATATATTCCTCATATTCATCCTCTGAGAAAACAGGATAACCGGATTTTCCATCGGTCATTATATCCCTGTATTCAATACGCTCACCTTTATCGGTAATAAAATAATCGGAAATATATGTTTCGGTATCTGCGGAGCCTACAGCCGTAACACTCTCTGCTGCGGCAGGATATGATATCGTTCCGTAATCCATATATTTTGAATTAATTCCCTCCCCGTCACCGTCTGCTATATTGCAGGAAAAATTTCCTGCGGCGGATATGACGGATATTCCAAGCTGCGAAAGGGAATTTGTCACTCTTGTAAAAATACCCGCTGTGGTACTTATCCTCGGCACTCCAAGGCTTATGTTTATAATATCCGGGGAAAGCTTTGCGGCATCATCAAGTGCGGCGAGAAAAACATCATCACCCACTTTTTTACTCCCGTCGGAGCAGACCTTCATAAGGATAAGCTGTGCATCATATGCTCCGCTTCTGAACAGGTTTTCATCCTCCCTGCCGTTATTTCCGGCAATAAGAGCGGCCATATGCGTTCCGTGGGACGAATCCTCACGATAGGTGTTATTATCCATGTCGGCATAATCATAGGAATAGATAAGCTTATCGCTGACAACGGGCGAAGTATTCTCCGCTATATTAAAACCCGCCGAGGATATAAGCCTGTCTATAAATTCCTTATCATATCTGCCCGAGGTCGGCTGAGCCGAAAATGCTTCATGTCCGCAGTCAAAGCCGTCATCAATTACCGCTATGACCTTACCTTTTCCAGTGTAACCTTCAGCATATGCACTTTCAATCCCTGTCATACTGTCTTGCGGAACAGTATAATCCGATATTTCCGCATTATCGAAAGCAGTTGCTTCTCCGTCTGTTCCGCTGTCGGTACCGACTGTATCCGTAGTACCGGCGGTATCTGCAAGATCCTCCGCTTCACTCTCAGGCTCGTTTTCGGAAATACTCATCATATGCGATGAAGCAAGCGTTACCGATTTTACGCCTGAAATTTTTTTGAGTTTTTCAAGGCTGCTGTACGGTGCGGTTACACTGAAACCGTTGAATATTGTATTGTAGTTATAGCAGTTATCAAGGCTTATATCCGGTATTATCTTCCGAATACCCGCCTTGACAACTGCCTGTGATTTCTTGACGGCATCGTTATATTGTCTTATATCTTTTGAATTAATAAATTCCGCAATGCTCTTATATTTTCCTGCCGAAGCAAGAACCGTATCGCAAAACGAATCGCCGTCAACTTCAATGATAAACGTAACCGTTTCATCACTTTTAGGAGTATTTATTTCCGGAGCCGAAGTCGGTTCACTATTATCGGTTATTTTATTCGGGGATTTTTTTACATCATCCGTATCATTTTCAGACCGGGCTGTGCCCGGGTTCAGAATGGGAAGAACAAATACTGCCGCACAAAGTAATATTGACAGCAATGTGCAGTATATTCCTTTCCTCATAAATGTCACCCTTTTCAATAAGGACTTTATAATGTGCCTGATACATATTTTATATCTTGAAATGCATAGTTATAAATAAAAGCACAGCATAACTGATATACTATTATCTCACATTGCCGCTTATTTTTCAAGTGGCAATATATTTAATAATTACGGAGTGTGAATTCATGGCGATATTAACAAAAAATTCTGCCCGAAAAGCCGGTATTGATATCCTTTACGGAGCTGTTATAGGCTCATCAATGCTTATTCCCGGTGTAAGCGGCGGTACCATGGCGATAATACTCGGCATATATGACAGACTTATTTCCTCTGTGAGCGGAATAATAAAAAAGCCGAAGGAAAATCTGCCCTTCCTTGCATTGGTTTTCCTCGGCGGTCTGTGCGGTGTTTTGTTATTCTCCCGTGCCGTACTCGGTATGATAGAAACCTTTACCAATGAATGTATGTTTTTCTTTACAGGTACCGTTTTGGGAAGTATTCCTCTGCTTGTCAGAAAATCGGGAATAAAAATATCGAATATGTATAACATGATATTTTCACTTATAGGTATAATCGCAGTATTCGGGATAAGGCTTATACCTCCGGCAAGCTCCTCGGGCGGCGGAGTCATGCTCATAATATGCGGAATAATCATTGCCGCCGCCATGGTTCTTCCGGGGATAAGCACATCTCATATACTCCTTATTCTCGGTATGTACGAAAGCTTCTGGGGAGGACTCGGCGGCGGGAATATTGACTTCTTCCTTCTTCTCGGCATAGGGGGAATTATCGGCACTCTGCTTACCGCAAAGCTTACGGATATTGCCGAAAAGCGTTTTCCCTGTCAGACCTATATGGTTATAATAGGATTTATTATGACCTCCGTCTATGATATATTTCCCAAAGAAATACCGACAGAGCGTTTGCCGCTGTATATAATCCTTTGTGCTTCGGGATTTGCGGCAGCTTATATAATTTCAAATATCGGCAGTCACAGGGATAAGGCAAAGGAAGTATTTTCCAAAGCTTAAATTCTCAGACCTTTCGGATATTTGTTTTTCAGTCTTCCGCCCGAGCATTTACCGAATCCGACAGTCATCCCCTCAACTGCAACAGCGGTATAGCCTTTTTCTCCTCCGCAGTCTATCTCCCTGCCGCACAAAAATTCCTCGATCCTCGGGTCGTCTTTGTCAAGACTCAGTACCCGTTTCAGACTATTCGGATTTGCTGAGGTAAAAAGTGCATGGGCAGGCTCAATACGGTTCTTCATTATTTCCCCGACAAAAACTCCCGCACGGATAATTCCCGTTCCGTCAAGAGGGGGAATATCCTCCGGTAAAAGATAAATCCTGTTTCCGACAAGTGTATATATCAAATCGGGTCTTTCGGTGAATATATCGTCAAGAAATTCTTCTATAAGCCTTTTACTTTCCTTTTTTATATTATTCTTTGGTTTATATATATTTTTTATTCTGCTCAAATCACCCTTTTTTCTGAATCGGGCGGCAAAATGCCCCTCGCCGCCCTCAAGCGGTGTAATACGCATTGCATTATCATATATTGTGTTTCTCCCGACAGTTTCATCAATACTATAAGGTTCAAAATCAGGACAGACTCTCAAAAATTCTTCAACTACCTCCTCATTTTCCTTTTCAGAAAATGTGCAGGTGGAATAAACAAGAATTCCTCCTTTTCTTACACATTGTGCCGCTGATTTCAGTATACTTAACTGCCTGTGTGAGCATGACACGGTATGCTCCGGACTCCATTCGTTTATCGCTTCGGGATTTTTTCGGAACATTCCCTCGCCCGAGCATGGTGCATCAACCAGCACCTTATCAAAATAACCGCTCAGTTTTTCGCAGAGAATTTCGGGACTGCATGAAGATACCACACCCCTCGATATCCCCATTCTTTCAAAATTAGACAAAAGAATATTTGCACGGCTTTTTATAATTTCGTTCGACCATACAAGACCGCTCCCCCCAAGAAGCGAAGCTGTCTGTGCTGTTTTTCCTCCGGGAGCGGCACATAAATCCAGTACATAATCTCCCTTTTGAATATCGAGCAGCGGTACGGCAGAGCTTGCCGATGGTTCCTGCACATAATATGCTCCGGCATGGTGGAGCCATAAATTGCCGACTCCTTCATAATCCGAGGGTATATAATATCCGTCCTGATAAAACGGTGACTTTTCCACCTCAAACGGCAAAAGCGGAATGATTCTTTCCGGTTCTGCTTTAAGTCGGTTTATGCTTATTCCGCGATAATAGGGTTCATCAAAAAGAGAAACATATTTCCCGGTATCGTCACCGAGAATTTTTTTAATTTCATTTAAAAATTCCTTTGGTAAATTCATTTTATTCTCCGTTCGTTTTATAAGAAGACAAGCCGTTTATATTCGCAATCCTGATTTTTTATATATTACATAAAGGCTTGTCGGTGTTTACTGTAATACAGACAATAATACTTACAACAATAGTCGAAGCTGTAGTTTTCTTTGCGTTACTGTTTTGCTTATTTCACTAAATTTTTATTAAAACAGCAAGCATAATATCACTTCACTGTATAAAACGCAAAATATATGATAATACTAAATCCGGAAGGCGGTGATTTTAATGAGTAAATCAAAAAACAGCAATTCTTCTCAGAACAACACAAACAGCAAGAACAGCTCTTCTAACAGCAAGAGCAACAGCACAAATTCCAAGAACTACAACTCTGATGAGTTTGAAAACGAATCTCAGGAAAGCTATAACGACTAACATCTGAAATCAAACAGTAAAAGGGGCTGTCACGGCTAAGCTTTTTATATGCTTACGGTGACAGCTCCTTGAATCACATTACCTTACTCCGGCATAAGGCTTTATACACCCAAATCAAAACACTTTGGCAGAAGCTCACCTAAAGTATATATCTCGTACTCTTTCTCGGATTTTGCCGATATTATCCTGAAATCGGATTTACAAAATTCTGACATAAACTGTCTGCACATTCCGCAAGGATAGCAGAATTTCTCCACCCTTTCGCCGTTTTTTCCTCCTATGAGGGCTATTGCGGAAAATTTTCTTTCACCTGCACTCAAAGCGGCGGCAAACGCACTTCTCTCCGCACATATTCCTACGGGATATGAAGCATTTTCCGCATTGCTTCCCGTATATATTCTACCCGAATCCGCAAGGATTGCCGCACCTACATAAAAACCGGAATACGGTGCATAGGCATTTTTCCTTGCTCCAATGGCAGCCTTTATCAATTTATTTACATTAATTTCCATAACATCCTCTTATTCGGTTACTATTATTGTACCGTTAGGTGTATCCTTTATTGTTATTCCCATTCCGGCAAGCTCATTGCGTATTCTGTCCGCCTCAGCCCAGTTTTTATCCTTTCTTGCCTGTGTACGTCTGTCAATAAGCTCCTGAATATCGTCCTTTACTCCGCTGTCCTTTTGCTCATAAAGAAGTCCCAGAATATCGGAAAGTTCATTGTAAAGATTAAGTGCGAAATCACAAAGCTCCCTTGACGGTTTTGTCTGTGCATTAATACTGCTGTTGATATCCCTTGCAAGCTCAAACAATGCTGAAATTGCATCCGCAGTATTGAGATCATCCTCCATTGCCGAAATAAAATCATCCTTATGGGTAAGGAGCTTGTCCTTAATTTCCTGCTCTCCATCTTTAAGCTCGCCAGTACTGCTGTTTGCAAGGAAGGCTAAATCCTGACGGCAGTTATAAAGTCTGTCAAGGGCATTTTTGCACTGCTTTATTATATCTATGGAATAATTTATCGGACTTCTGTAATGTGAGGAAATCATAAGATATCTTATAGGCTCATAGCCGAACTGTTCGGCTACATCACGAACCGTAAAGAAATTGCCGAGGGACTTCGACATTTTTTTGTTATCAACATTTATATAACCGTTATGCATCCAATAATTTGCAAAGGTTACACCGTTACTGCATTCACTTTGTGCAATTTCATTTTCATGGTGCGGGAATATAAGATCCTGACCTCCGCAATGGATATCTATAGTATCTCCGAGATATCTTTTTGCCATACATGAACATTCTATATGCCAGCCGGGTCTGCCCTTGCCCCATGGTGACTCCCAATAAGGCTCACCCGGCTTTACACCTTTCCAAAGGGCGAAATCCATGGGATCTTCCTTTGTATCGCCTATCTGAATACGGGCTCCTGCTTCAAGATCATCAAGCGGCTGATGGGAAAGCTTACCGTATTCCTTGAATTTATTTGTACGGAAATATACATCACCGTATTCCGTAGAATATGCATAGCCTTTTTCTTCAAGCTTTTTTATCATATCTATCATTTGCTGTATATTTTCCGTTGCTTTCGGGTGTATTGTAGCCTCACGTACATTAAGCCCCTTTGCATCGGTCTTATATTCCTCTATGAATTTTTCGGATACGGTTTTGTAGTCGCTGTTTTCCTCATTTGCCTTTTTGATTATTTTGTCGTCAATATCCGTGAAATTCTGCACATAGGTTACTTTATATCCTCTGTATTCAAGATATCTCCTCAGAATATCAAATACACATATAGGACGTGCATTGCCTATATGTATATAATTATAAACCGTAGGGCCGCAGGCATAAATTTTCACCTCGCCATCGTTTATGGTTTTGAGTTCCTCTTTCTTTCCGGACATGGTATTGTAAATTTTCATATTAATCTTATCCTTTCATAAAATAAAGTCGAGCAAACCATTAATAATTTTTTATTTTACTCTTTTCATGATAAAAACTGCTTATATGCAAACAGGGTCTTTTCAAAAAATATTTGACATACTCCCCCGTCTGCATAGGCGGGGGTTCTGCTTTAATTTTTAGAAATTTTATATTTCAAAAACGGATCAAATACAAACATCACAGCATACCGACAATCATATACCTAAACCGTTTTCAAATACTTCTTCTATGGCGGATCTCAGGTTGCGTACCTGACTGTCAAGGTCTGTGAGATGCTCGGCAACAGGATCAATATAATGTATCTGATCAAGATTCTTGCTCGAACATCCGACCTTTTCCCCGTTCAGCCGCACTACCTTTGCCGGAACTCCTACCGCCGTGGCATTCTCCGGCACTTCCGTCAGAACTACCGCACCCGCCGCAATTCTCGCATTGTTACCTACCTTGAACGGTCCGAGTACCTTGGCTCCCGAACCTACAAGTACATTATTCCCTAATGTCGGATGCCTCTTTCCCTGATCCTTTCCGGTTCCTCCGAGCGTAACTCCCTGATATAGCGTACAGTTGTCACCAATCTCCGCCGTTTCTCCTATGACGACTCCCATACCGTGATCGATAAACAGACCCTTTCCTATTGTCGCTCCGGGATGAATCTCTATTCCTGTCTTATGCCTTGAATGTTGGGATATCATCCTTGCTATAAACTTCATATTATGCCTGAAAAACCAATTTGCCTTGCGATATGACCGAACAGCTTTGAAACCCGAATACAAAAGATATACCTCAAGCCTGCTCCTTGCGGCAGGATCTCTCTCCATTATGGAATCAATTTCTTCTTTTAACTTCTTAAACATAATCTCCCCCCTTTTCCCGTGAATAAAAAAACAGCCCCCGAAATGTCATAAGACATAACGGGACGCTGATGCGTGGTTCCACCCTTATTCGGCAGCACAAACTGCCCTCATTACTTTATAACGGAAGTACCCGTATGAGGCTACCAAAAATTCACCCCATAAGCTGATAGAGTGCATTCACGGGGATTTTTACAATATCTCACACCGGCCGATATCTCTCTGCAATAAAAATAATCCCGCTACTAATCTCCGTCATAGCTTTTATTCACTATAATACCATTATACACCATGAAGTATAAATTGTTAATACCTTTTTGAAAATAATTTCAATCTGTTTATTTTGCATTTCTGATAAATTCAAAATTCTGCACGATATATATTATTCCGGAAATTATTGTAAGCCCGGCACTTATCCATATAGCACATTCGCCTGCTATTGAAAATATATTTTCAACCTGCTGTACATTTCCTATATTAATAACACTGAGTGTATCAAGCTCCAAAATATACTGCAAAATCATAACGAGCAGAACCGCCGCTATCTGACTTATCGTTTTAGCCTTTCCCCAATTGTTTGCGGCAACTACCTTTCCCTTTGACGATGCTACAAGCCGCATAGCCGTAACCATAAATTCCCTCGAAACAATAACCGTAAGCACTACCGCATTCGTAAGACCAAGCTGTACAAAACACGCAAGAGCCGCAAGTATCATTATTTTATCGGCAAGGGGATCGGCAAACTTTCCGAAATCCGTTATCATATTGTATTTTCTTGCAATTTTTCCGTCAAGGTGATCCGTATATGATGCTATGCCGAATATTATAAGTGCAATCAGATAATGATGCGGTATAACAGGCATAAGCAAAAAGAATATATAAAACGGTACAAGTATTATCCTCAGAACCGTCAGCTTATTCGGCAGATTCATATTGTCCTCCATAATAAAAACTCATTTTAAAATTTACGCTTCTCCCATAAGGTCACAATCAAGGGAATCCGTTATTGTCACATCAATTATATCTCCGATACGCGGTACCGCACTGTCTGCAATAAAATACACCCTGCAATCAACCTCGGGGGCGTCCGCTGCGGATCTTCCGTAAAAGCATTTGTCATCCCTGTTATATCCCTCAACAAGTACCTTTATCTTTTTATTTATATACTTATGTGTATTTTCCGCCATAATTCTGCCCTGCTGCTCCATGATTATCTCCTGACGCCTGCGTTTTACGTCTTCGTCAATTTGTTCTTTCATTCTTGCGGCAGGGGTGTCCTCCTCAACGGAATATGCAAAGCAGCCCATACGCTCAAAACGCATTTCACCGACAAATTCGGAAAGCTCCTCAAATTCCTCCTCTGTTTCGGACGGAAAACCCGTCATAAAGGTAGTGCGTATTGTAACTCCCGGTATTCTTTCACGCAGCCTGTTTACAAGCCCGGTAAGAGATTTACGGTCGCCTTTTCTGTTCATAAGCTTGAGTATTCTTCCGTTGCAATGCTGCATCGGTATATCTATATACTTAAGTATCTTAGGCTCACTGGCAAATACATCAATAAGCTCGTCGGTTATTCTTTCCGGGTAACAATACAATACCCTTATATATTGCAGCTTCTCAATAGCACACAGCTTCCTCAGAAGTTCCGGCAGCATTGATTTTCCGCAAAGATCCTCTCCGTAGCGTGAGGTATCCTGTGCAATAATAATAAACTCCTTAACTCCCTTTTCGCTCAGTTCCCTTGCTTCATTCAGTATATCCTCCATGGGTCTGCTTCTGAATTTTCCCCTTATCATCGGAATAGCACAATATGTGCAGTGATTATCGCAGCCCTCGGCTATTTTAAGATATGAATAATAAAACGGTGTTGAACGAATCCTGCCTCCGCACAACGGCAGCTTATCCTTTTCCGGAAAAAGCTCTGTTTTGACTTTTCCCGCCGCATTTGAAACTACTTCGGCGATATCAACATTTCCGCCTATTCCGACTACTGCATCAACCTCATATAATTCCTTCATTACCTCCGACTTGTACCTTTCGGCAAGGCAGCCTGTTACCACAATAGCCTTTATTATGCCTTCCTTTTTCATTCGCACAAGTTCAAGTATCTCATCTATACTCTCCTGTTTTGCGTCCTCAATAAATCCGCAGGTATTTATAATTGCAACATCACTGTGCTCTACATTCTGAACCAATTCAAAGCCCGCCTCACGCAGGGTATAAAGCATCATTTCCCCGTCTACCCTGTTTTTGGCACAGCCAAGACTTATCATTCCGACTCTGATTGACATTTAATCCTTCATTCCCTTCAAAATACTCCCCGGACAATCAATCCTCATATTCCTCAAAATTTCTCAGTGCTTCCTTTATATCGTCCCATCTGTAACCCATTGCCCTGAGTCCGTTTATCGCTCTGTTTCTTCCCTTTTCATCTGATATCGAACGTATATACTTCCTTTCAATAACAGACACTATCTGCTCCACGGGGTCAACCTGTGCCTCCTCAAGAATTTCATCTATAAGGTCACGGTCTATCCCCTTTTTTAACAGCTCAAAGGCAGCTCTCTCAGCGGAAAATTTTTTCCGCATAAGGAGCTGCTCGGCATATTCTCTTGCAAAGCTTTCATCATCAATAAGTCCTAATTCCTCAAGACGTACTATTGCCGCCTCTGCGGCTGTTTCACCGTAAAGAGGTATAAGCTTGTCCTCAATTTCCTTTCGGCTCCTTGCCCTGTATTCAATAAGGTAAAGAGCCTTCTCCTTTGCTCTGCTTATTTTTGATTTTTCTATAAGTTCATATAATTCCTCATCTGTTATATCACTTCCGGTATGTTTTCCGGAGGATATAAATGTGACGGTATCTATACTTACGGCATATTCCCCGTCAATAAACAGAGCCGACATTCCTTTTTTTCGTTCTTCAACAGCCGTTATAAGCATATCACTCCACCATTACGTCTATATCGACATCCGCAGTACGTGCTTCCGTATTTTTCTCCTCCGACGGTGTTTCGTTATTTACGACTGCATTATCCGCCGCCTTATCATCAGCCGCTGTTTTCGACTTTTTGGAGGATTGTCTTGTAAATGTAAGCTTGTCCTTATTTGAAAGCAGTTCCTCCTCGACCTTTGATGAAATATCCGGATTATTTTTCAGAAATTCCTTTGCATTGTCCCTGCCCTGACCTATACGCGTGCCGTTATAGGAAAACCATGCACCGCTCTTTTTGATAATATCAAGCTGAACAGCCATATCGAGCAGCTCTCCCACTCTTGAAATACCCTGACCGTACATTATGTCAAACTCCGCCTCTCTGAACGGGGGAGCTATCTTATTCTTTACGACCTTTGCTCTGGTTCTTGAGCCTATTACTTCGCCGCCAACTTTAAGTGTATCTATTTTTCTTATATCTATACGAACTGATGCATAAAATTTCAATGCTCTTCCTCCGGGGGTTGTTTCCGGATTTCCGAACATTACTCCTACCTTTTCACGGAGCTGATTTATGAATATAGCAACACAGTTGAGCTTTGATATAGATCCTGCAAGCTTTCTGAGTGCCTGCGACATAAGTCTTGCCTGAAGTCCCACATGAGCCGCACCCATATCACCCTCTATTTCCGCTTTAGGTGCGAGAGCTGCAACCGAGTCTACTACTATTATATCAATGGCTCCCGAACGTACAAGTGCCTCGGCAATCTCAAGAGCGTCCTCGCCCGTATCCGGCTGTGATACAAGCAGCTCATCAATATCAACTCCGAGTGCCTTTGCATAAATCGGGTCAAGTGCGTGTTCAACATCAATAAATGCCGCATATCCGCCCTTTTTCTGAGCTTCTGCTATACAGTGAAGTGCAAGTGTTGTCTTACCCGAGGACTCCGGTCCGTATATCTCGATAATTCTTCCTTTTGGCAGACCGCCTATTCCGAGTGCCATATCAAGTGAAAGTGAACCCGTGGGTATCGCATCGACCTGCATTGCCGCATTCTGACCGAGACGCATTATTGCCCCCTTGCCGAATTGCTTTTCTATCTGATGAAGTGCCGTTTCAAGTGCCTTCTGTTTATCTACTGCCATTATGTATCATTCCTTTCTTGTGTTTCATTGCTCTATGATTATACAATTTTTTGCCGCTGATTTCAAGTACCCCCAAAGCATAAGCTGACATAATGATACAATTTATTGTACAACTCTGTATATTCCGGACACAGTTCTGTCAAGTCCCGACAGATCCTGCAAAATTCTTACGTCCGTAACTCCCGATGATTTAAGCATTTCTGCTGCACTCTTTCCCAGTTCTTCTCCTATTTCAAGGGAAATAAAACCTTTATCTTTAAGTTTAGAAAGCCATTTTTCGCAAATACCGCGATAAAATACAAGACCGTCTTTTCCGCCGTCAAGAGCCATAACAGGTTCATATTGTACCTCTCGCTGAAGCAAAGGAATATCGTCGGTTTTTACATAAGGCGGATTTGATATCAAAATATCAAAATAATTATCCTCAAAATTATCATAATAATCAAACAAGCTGCCTTTGATCGGCTTAATATTATCAGTTTTATTTTTATGTATATTGATACACAAATATTCAAACGCTTTATCCGAAAGTTCCAAAGAAAAAATTTTTGCTTCGGGATATTTTTTTGCAAGTGCAATTGAAATTGCACCGCTTCCACCGCACAGATCAATAATAGTCGGAGAGCAGATCTTGTTTTCATCAATAAATCTCATACATTCACGAACACATACTTCGGTATCATCATTAGGTATAAGTACCCCCTCGCCAAGGGATAATTCGCAATCCATAAAGCTCCAGGATTTTATAATATATTGCAGCGGATATCCTCCGGTTCTGCTGTCTACCGCATGGAGAAAATCATTCAAAGTATTATCTTTTTCCGGTAATTCTATAATTTTATCATAGTCGGGTCTGTCAATACCGAAAAAATACTTTATCATACATCGGGCATCATACTCGGGCGAATCTATTCCGCCCGCTTTCAGTGCTTTTACCGTTTCTCTGTATATATTGATGTACGTCATCTTATTATATCTTCTCCGTTTTCGGGTATAACATCTTTCATTGCACTGATTGCAACCTCTATCATATCATCCTCCGGTTCCTTTGTGGTTATATGCTGCATCCATACTCCCGGAGCGGCAATTATTCTTGTAATAACATTATCATGCTTTCCGCAAATTTTTATAAGTTCATAGCCTATACCAACCGTTATCGGAAGAAGAAGTATTTTTACCGAGGAACGCAGCCACACATCTGTAAAAGGAATAAATAAACCTATAAGTATACCTACAATAAGCATGAGTATCAGAAAACTTGTTCCGCAACGTGGGTGAAATCTTATCTGCTTACGCACATTTTCAACATTGAGTTCAAGACCGTGTTCATAGCAGAAAATAGTCTTATGCTCCGCACCATGATATTGAAATACCCTTTTCATTTCCTTATTAATCGTACAAAGACTCATGTATATAAGGAAAAGTATTATTCTTATGACACCCTCAAATGCAGAACGCCACACTATAGTGCTGTTCAAAAAAGGCAGCACACCCGCTGTCAGATTAAAAAGCCATGTGGGAAGAAAGAAAAAAACCGCAATACAAAAAGCTACGGCAACCGTTACAGATAAAGCCATAATAATTTTAATAAACTTATCCCCAAAATGTTTATCTACCCACATATCAAACTTTGACATTTCCTCTGTTTCGTCCTCATCTTCACCCTCCATCGCCTTATCAGCGGAAAGCATAAGGGCTCTTTGTCCTGTTACAAGGGAATCTATCATATTCGCCACTCCCCTGATTATAGGTATTCTCAGTATTTTATGTTTTTTGATAAGATTGAGCGGTTCTATTTCCTGAAGCTCTATGCTGCCGTCATTTTTTCTGACGGCGACAGTGGACTTTTTCGGTCCTCTCATCATAATGCCTTCAAGCAATGCCTGTCCCCCTATGGAGGTTACTATCTTCGTATTTTCCCTTTTCATATAATCCGTTTCCTTTCCGCAGTATCTGAAACACATAAAACTTACTGTTTTTCATTTTCCTCCGATTCCGACCGATTTTCGGAAATAACCGGAATTGTAATGGAAACAGTTGTACCTGCTCCCTCGATACTGTCAATGTCAAGCTCACCATGATGCAGCTTTATTATTTCATCTGCTACGGCAAGACCTATTCCCGAACCTCTGACCGTCTGGTTCGCCTTATAGAATTTCTGCTTCACTTTCGGAAGATCTGCGGCGGCAATTCCGCATCCGTTATCGGCTATTGTTATAATTATCTTATCGGCAATATTCTCAACAGTGATATTGACCACACCGTCCGAACTGCTGTATTTCAATGCATTATCAATTATATTGATAAAAACCTGCCTGAGACGGTTCCTGTCACCGATAACAGGCGGAAGCATCTCCGGTGCCTCATATATGATATGCTTATTTTCCTTTGCAGCTCTTTCCTTTTGCATATATATTGATTCATCAAGCTCTGCAAGTATATCGACCTTGTCCATAATAAGCACCATTCTGTCCTGCTGTATTCTTGAAAAATCAAGAACCTCCTCAACAATTCCTCCGAGTCTTTCGGTTTCCTTTATTATTATTCCCATACCCTTTTCAAGTGTACGTTTATCATTAAATCCGTCCATCTGCATGGTTTCCGCCCATCCCTTGATTGCGGTCAGAGGTGTTCGCAGCTCATGCGATACAGAGGATATAAACTCGTTTTTCATCTTATCGGCGGTACCAAGCTCTCCTGCCATATAATTTATTGTGTCACACAAATCTCCTATCTCATCATCATAGAATTTATTTATCCTTGCATTGAAATCTCCTCTTGCTATTTTCCTTGCTGTTTCGCCTATCTCACGGACAGGACGTACAATAGATTTCAGAAAATATGTGCTTGATATAAATATAAAAAACATTATAAGTATTCCGGCAAGACATACAAAGGATATCGCTACAAAGATTTTTCTGTCCGCCTCTTCAAGCGAAACAATATATCTTATCGCTCCCACAGGCTGATTGTTATTGTCGGTAATGACTTTTGTAAGTGCCATTACCTTCTCTCCGGAGCTGAGCCGTCCGCACCAATCTGCACTGTGTTCATCATTGGTCAAGGCCTCTTCATAATCAGGCATATTCTGTTCCTTATCAGGCGTAAATCCGGTAGAATTTATTTCCGGCACACCATAGCTGTTTATAACCACAAGCTCCATCATTTCCTTATCCGGAAAAGCCTCGACATAATGACCTGCTGTTTCCATAAATCCTGTATCATAGCCGAAAACTCCCGTAAGCTCGCCCGACCTTTCACTGAGTGTCTGCCTTATACCGTTATAATACAGATTTTGCACAACAACCGAAAAAGCTATCAGGAGTACCAGCAATATCAATAATATCACGCAAAAAGTATTCATTACCCAACGCTTCGTTATACCCTTCAAAAGTACAGACTCCTTTCAAGACAAATATCAGGGAAAAATTCTCATTCACATTCCCATTTATAACCGAGTCCCCATACCGTTACTATATACTCAGGGTCCGAGGGATTATCCTCAATCTTCATTCTGAGTCTGCGTATATTTACATCCACTATCTTTTCCTCTCCGACATACTGATCGCCCCACACATATTTCAGAATTGCACTTCTGTCAAGAGCCGTACCCGGGTTTGAAAAGAAATATTCCATAATCTGAAATTCAACCTGAGTAAGCTCAATAAGCATTCCTTTTTTCTTGAGAGAATGATTTTTAAGATTAAGAATAAAATCGCCGGATTTTATTTCCTCCTTAAAATTATTCTCACTCCTCATTTCCGCAATCGCTATTCTCCTGTATAATGCATCCACCCTTGCAACAAGCTCCATCGGGCTGAACGGCTTTGTTACGTAATCATCCGCACCGTGCATAAGTCCGGATACCTTATCCATCTCCTGAGTCTTTGCCGTAAGCATAATTATCCCAAGACTTCCGTTACGCTTCCGAAGTTCCTTGCAGACGGTCAGTCCGTCCATTTCGGGCATCATAATATCGAGGACTGCTATATCAAAACCATCTTCCGCCTCGTCATATTTTTTCAGTGCAACAGCTCCGTTTTCCGCCTCTGTCACATTATAACCGGCACGTTCAAGATTGATAACGACAAATTCGCGGATAGCAGTTTCATCCTCCGCAACAAGTATATTTTTCATCTCAATAACACCTCTGTAAATTATTTATGCAATAAGCCTTATTAAATCTTTGATATCCGACTTATTTATATTAAGCTTTTTATTCTTATCCGTCTTATATATCTGTGCTGCTATGACAGATTCTGTGCCGTCCGAGCTTACACTGTCAATCATAACATATTTACCCTTGTCCGCCTTATCCCAATCCGAACGTGTAAAGCGGCATATACTGAGAAGGATATCTCCTAAAACCGAATTTTCGCTGTCCCAAACATAAAAATCAATTTCTCTGTTTTCGGCATTGCTTAACCCTGTAACACTTCCGTTCCAGCTCTCAGGCATAATCAGATAATATCCGTCGGTATAATTCATAACCGTATTAAGTATGGTTTTCAGTGAACCGTCATCCGGATTAATCTGCTTCCATGATGTGATACTGCATATCGAGCCTGCATCCGTATCCGGCGGTGCGGACATCTGTGTAACGACCGGCACCTCAACGACACCGTCATTATTTATGTCATTTGATGTAACGGCACTTTTTCTTGTGGTAGAGTTAAGCGTTGAACCGCTTTCGTTCTTTGAAACAAGAGGATTCAGCAATTGTTGATTTTCGGTATCAAAATACAAAACCTGAGTTGTCAGCTGTCCGTTATTTTTTCCTCCGTCTATTATAATACATTGTCGTTTGTCACCCACCATACCGCATTGTACATTAACAAATGAGGTAACATCCGAATCGAGAATGACGGAAAACTTTCCTATGGGACGTTTTTCCTGCTCGGAATACTGCAAAAGTCTGGCGGTGGACGGCGTCTGGTCATTTCTGAGTGACAGCAGTACTATATCCTCAGATTTATCCTGCGTGATATCTGATATGACAATTTCCGTATATGTTTCATCAATGGTCATTTCCCTGACGGAACCGTTCTCTATGGAATATGCACTCAGATTGTTCTGACCCGCATTATATGTACTCCAACCCACAAGTATTTCATCACTTCCGTCATTATTTAAGTCCTCAAAAATGATACGGTCAACACCCGTCCCCGAATTATTGTAGCTTCCGAGACATTTCCATTTTTCGTCATCACGGGATATTATTGAAATATTCATCTTTGTATTATTTTCCGTTGAATATAATGCGACAGCATATTGATTCTTATTCCTACCCGTTTCAAATAATGTAACAGCCGAGCGATAATCACCTGACTGCGGATATTTCAGCATATAATCGCTGCCTGCCTGCTCCTTTATAACTGTCTGTATCTCCGCCCTGTCCCCCGTTGCCCTCGGCGGTCTTAAAATTGTCTGCTCACCGAAGCTTATATCCGAACAGCCGGAGAATAAAATAACGGTAAGTATGCAGCACACAGCGGATTTTATTATCCTATTCACCTTCAAGCGTATCACTCTCCAACACAGCTTTCTTTTTCGCAATAAGGAATTTTATCTTAATTCCTTCATCCGAAAACATCCTTTCATGTTCTGTCATAATATTCGGTTCATATCCTGATGTATGCAGGTCATATGTTTCATAGGTTACATCAAAACAACATTCTTTAAAATAATCCTTACTTTCCTCAAATAATTCGTCATCATCGGTTTTGAAATATATTTCTCCTCCGTCCTTTAAGAATTTCCTGTACTGTACAAGCTGCCTTGTATGGGTGAGCCTGTGTTTCTTATGCTTTTTCTTTGGCCACGGATTGCAGAAATTAATATATATCCTGTCGGCAATTACTTCTCCGTCAGCAAAAAACGATCCGATATTTTCTATATTGCAGGCGGCAAGAAGTATATTATCCGTCTCAAGTCCTTTTTCTTCATACATTTTTGAAATTTTCCGCCTTGCGACCCCAAGCATTTTATATTCAAGGTCTATCGCAAGATAATTTATATCCGTATTTTCGGTTGCAGCCTGTGCGACAAAGCCGCCCTTTCCGCAGCCGAGTTCTACATAAACAGGATTTTTTCTTCTGAAAGCTTCTTTCCAATGTCCGCACATTGTGTCCGGATCCGCTATAAAATAATCACAAGCCTCAAGCTCCGGTCTTGCCCACGGTTTATTTCTCATTCTCATAATGATCACCTGTATACTAATCTCAATATGCCATTCGGTAATATTATAGCAAAATGCACACTTTGTTTATTTCTTGAAAAGAAATATTAACAAGTATGTGCATAAAAAACAAATATTTTTGATAAACACAGCATATATTTATTCGAGAGGTGATTAATTTGAATAATGTAAGCAATATGCCGCGTAAGCTTCGTGAATATGTCAACAATGCACTTTATAATGCCGAGCTTTACAGAATACTTGCAAAATCCGCCCCCACAGAGGGGGATAAGAACACCCTTGAAAAATTCGCCGACGAAAACCGTCAGACGGCCGATGCATTTATGGCAATATATCATTCCATGACGGGGTACTCGTGCGAACCCGAGCCTTCACCTATCAAGGAAAGCGGTTCGTATAAGACGGTTTTGCGTTCAAGGATAAAAATTGAAATTGCAGACAGCCAATGCTACCGCCGGGAATATATGAATATAAGTGATAATTTCAAGCTCAAACGGGCATTTTTTTCAGCCTACAATGAAGCACTGTGCCGCTGTATTATGATAATAGATCTTATTATGTGAGTTCACCGAAGCAGGTATCACCGTCTGTGTCCGTAATTTTAACGTTTACTACAGTATTGACAAGACTTTCATCGGCGGAAACCAGTACCGGTGTATAGTTAGGTGTATAGCCCTCGTATTTTCCGTCCTTTCTCCGTGTTTCAAGCAATACCTTTTCCGTTCTGCCCACCTGATTTTTCAAAAAATCTCTTCTTGATTCCTCGGCGGCTTTTGACATAAGCTCCGCTCTTTGTTTTTTTATCTCATTTGAAAGATGTCCTCCCGCTCTGTCCGCGGCAGTACCCGGCCGCCGTGAATAAGGGAACACATGAACCTTTGCAAAACCTGTTTTTCTCACAAATTCGACCGATTCCGCAAATTCCTCCTCGGTTTCTCCGCAGAATCCTACCATAACATCGGTCGTTATGGAGGGATTTTCAAATATATTGCGTATATCGGAAACTATTTTCTCATATTCCGCTGTAGTATAGTGTCTGTTCATTCTCCTGAGTGTCCCGTCACAGCCGCTTTGGAGAGAAAGGTGGAACTGGGGACAGAAATTTTTATAGGACGAGAATATTTTAAGTGTATCCGTATCCATTGATTCCGGCTCGAGAGAGCCGAGCCTTATACGTATATCGGCAGCCTCACAGGCGGTCTTTACCGCATCCGAAAATTTACGGCCGTTATCGCTTCCATAGCTTGAAAGATTAATTCCTACCATCACCGCTTCCTTATACCCCTTTGCGGCAAAGGTTTTTATCTGCCCGTCAATATAATCAAGTGAGCATGAGCGTACCCTGCCCCTTGCATACGGAATTATGCAATAGGAACAAAAACGGTTGCAGCCGTCCTCTATTTTAAGAAAAGCTCTTGTTCTGTCCGAAAAATTATCTGCGGAAAGATTTTCATATTCGTCACGGTGCCGATATGGTTCTATACGGATAATTTTTTCCTTTCCGGCAAAATAGTCCTCAAGAACCGAAATAATATCCCCCCTGCGTTTATTTCCCAGAATTATATCGACATTATCCGAAAGCCTGCTTTCCTCATTATCAACCTGTGCCATACAACCCGTAAACAATATTACCGTATCGGGCTCCTCACGTCTTATACGGCGGATAAGCTTATATGCCTTCTGCTCGCTTGCCGCCGTTACGGCACAGGAATTGATTACGGTAATATCGGCTTTTTCATTATCTGCGGCGGCTTCATATCCGTTTTCCGTAAGCTGCTTTGAAACCGCTCCCGATTCAAACTGATTGACCTTACAGCCAAGTGTATATATTCTGAACTTCATAATATCAATTCACTTCATTCCTTTCGGAAATTTCCTCCCATTCCTCATAAAGCAGCTCAACAGCTCTTTCTGCGGAAGATATCTCCTCTGTTATTTTCATCAGCTTTTCATAATCAGCCGCATTGTCAGGATCACTCAATGCCTCATTAAGTAAAGCAAGTTTTTCTTCCGAAGCGGCAATTTCAGCTTCAAGCTTATTAAGCCTTACCTTGTCCTTTCTCCGCCTTGCATCCTGTTCCTTTTTATTTTTATATTCACTTTGCTTTTCGATCCTGTCATACCGGGATTTTTCTTCCCTTGAAGTTTCAAACGGCTTTGCTTTTTCAATGAAATCCTCATAACTGCCCTCAAATTCCTTTATACCGTCGGGCGTGAGGTAAAATATTTTATCGGCAAGAGCGTTTATAAGATATCTGTCATGCGATACAATAAGCAGCGTACCCTCATATTCACTCAGTGCCTTTTGCAGCTCTGAACAGGAACTTATATCAAGGTGGTTTGTAGGCTCATCGAGCAAAAGAAAATTAGCCTTTGCAAGCATAAGCTCCGTCAAAAGCACCCTTGCCCTTTCTCCACCGCTGAGTGCGGATAACGGCTTGAATACATCATCATTTTTAAAAAGAAAACGTGCAAGTGTATTTCTTATTTCTGTATTTGTCATTGCGGGAAAGCGGTCGGATAATTCCTCAAAAACGGTTTTTTCGCTGTCCATACCTGTTTGTATCTGGTCATAATATCCCTTTTTAACACCCTCTCCAAAGCGTATAGTACCCGAATTTGCCCTGTACTGCCCGAGGAGTGTTTTTATAAGAGAAGTTTTTCCGCAGCCGTTCGGTCCTATAAGAAATATTCTTTCTCCCCTGTGTATTTCCATATCAACATTCCGGAAAAGCTCCTTTTCTCCGAAAGAAAGCGATAAATTCTTAACCTCAAGAACATCGTCACCGCTCCTGTTCTTTATATCAAGATCAAAGTGTATTGCAGACGGTGTATTTCCCGGCTTTTCAAGGTTATCCTCAAGACGTTTTATAGCTTTCATCTTACTTTCTGCTGTTTTTATATTTTTCTCTCTGTTCCAGCGTCTTTGCTGCTCGACTATACCCTCAAGCCTGTTTATTTCCTTAATGGTGTTGTCATACTGCCTTTGCAGACTCAGAAGCCTTTCCTCCTTCTGAGGCAGATATTTTGTATAGTTTCCGTTATACTGTGTCATTTTTCCGTTTTCAATCTCAAATGTCCTGTTGGTTGTCTTGTCAAGAAAATATCTGTCATGCGATATTACCATATAGGAGCTTTTTGATTCCGTAAGGTAGCTTTCAAGCCATTCGGATGCCGATGTATCAAGGTGGTTCGTAGGCTCGTCAAGTAAAAGTAAATCCGCTCCGCAAAGAAGAAGCTTTGCAAGCTGAAGCTTTGCCCTTTGACCTCCGCTGAGTGAGCGGACAGGCAGCTTCATATGTTCATCGTCAAAGCCGAGTCCTATAAGTGCCGATCTTGCCCTGCTCCGGTATGTAAGACCTCCGAGTCGGTTAAATTCATCATGCAGAAATGCCTGTCTTTCCACCATTTCAGCAAGCCCTTCGCAGCCGCTGTCTATGACGGAATTAAGCTCCTCCAGCTCATTTTCTGTTTTTATAAGCTCTGAAAATACCGTAAGAACCTCATCATATGCAGTTCTTTCAAGATTGCGGCATACGTGCTGCTCCATATAACCCACTGTCGAATTTTTATTTATAATTATCAATCCAGAAACAGGGTAATACTCGCCTGTCAAAAGCTTGAATAAGGTTGTTTTACCGCAGCCGTTTACTCCGATAAGACCTATCCTGTCACCCTGCTGTATTTCAAAATTCATATTATCAAAAAGCAGCTGCTCGCCGAATTCCATTGATAAATTACTTACCGTAATAACCGCCATTATCTTCACCCTTAATTTTCGGAAATAATACAAATCAATACTATACCATTACAACATTAATATGATAACATTTTCATCCGTTTTTTTCAATACCGCATATAGCCCGTTATCAGTGTTTTGCCTGCCGTTTTTTCATTTTCAGCCAACTTACAAAGCAGAACAGATCATTTATAAGAAATACCATAAAGCAAACCGTAACAGACATATAGGAACCGTCCTCATATGATGCAAGCAGCCATAATATTATAAGCACAAAATCATTCATGGCATATACAAGTGCAAACCACGGACTTCTCCTGAATGTCAGATAAACCGCAAGAAAGCTTGTCGCAACGGATAAAGTACTCGGGATGAGATTTGCAGTATTGAAATATCCGAGTATGAAATAAAATATTATCGTAACAGCAGCGGTAAGCACAACAGCAAATAACCGTTCGGATTTTTTTATTGAATTGACCCTGACCTCGGAACGGTTTTCACCATAAGGATTTTTCAGCCATGACACAAGTGCAAATACACACATTGGTGCTGTCATTCCCAGATATGTAAGCATTTCTCCGTAATATGAAAAAGAATAGGATATTATTCCATAGAGTACACTGAAAATAATCATAAGTCCCTGACCTATGGGATTCCCCTTTGAGCAAAATATAAGGGAGGACGCCCCTATAATTGATGCAATAAGTGCAAGATAATTTGACGATTTGAACATAATGAATGATAATACAATAGTGAGTACAGATAAAAACCACAGTGCAGCCTCACCTATTGAAAAATATTTCAATATAGTTTTATTCATGAATATCCTCCGAACATAACATACGAATATGCAGTTATGCTTTTCAATCAGTAAATCTGTTTACATAACGTTAGTAGTATAACATTTTAACGGACATAATGCAATCCGAAATATAAAGCTTTATTCTTGACATATATGCGGTGCGGTGATATAATACCTTCATAAAAAGGAACGAAATATCGGCAGTTACAACATTAAAAACATAATCCCGCCTTATTTATAACTGCCGGTATGTTATAAGATTAAGAAAGGAAGATAAATCTAATGGCAAAATCCTTATTTACATCCGAATCCGTAACAGAGGGACATCCCGATAAGGTATGCGACCAGATCTCGGATGCTATACTTGACAATATTCTGAGTGCAGACCCGGATGCACACGTTGCCTGCGAGGTCACCGCTACAACGGGACTTATTCACGTAATGGGAGAAATTACAACAAGTTGTTATGCCGATATTGACAAAATAACAAGGGATGTCATAAATGATATAGGCTATAACAGACCTGAGTGCGGTTTTAACGGCAGCACCTGTGCGGTTATCTCGTCAATAGATTCACAGTCCCCCGATATCTCCATGGGTGTAAATGCTTCATATGAATACCGTGAGGGCGAAGATGATCAACTGAATATTATCGGTGCAGGTGATCAGGGAATCATGTTCGGATATGCCTGCAACGAAACTCCCGAGCTTATGCCGCTGCCTGTTTCACTCGCACATAAGCTTGCAAAAAAACTTGCCGATGTACGCAAGGACGGAACTCTTCCATATCTCCGCCCGGACGGAAAAACTCAGGTAACCGTTGAATATGACGACGGAAAGCCTGTAAGAATAGATACCGTTCTTGTATCAACACAACATTCCGAGGATGTAAGCACCGAAACAATTCGTGAGGATCTTAAAAAATATGTAATATTCCCCACAATCCCGGACGGGCTTATTGATGATAAGACAAGAATTTTTGTAAACCCCACGGGAAGATTTGTTTTGGGCGGTCCCGCTGCCGATACCGGACTTACCGGAAGAAAAATCATAGTGGATACATACGGAGGATATTCAAGACACGGCGGCGGAGCTTTCTCCGGCAAGGATCCTACAAAAGTAGACAGAAGTGCCGCTTATGCCGCTCGTTGGGCGGCAAAGAATATTGTCTCGGCGGGTCTTGCCGATAAGTGCGAAATACAATTGTCCTACGCAATAGGAGTTGCCAGACCTGTATCCGTTATGGTTGACAGTTTCGGAACCGGTAAGGTCAGTGATGAGATTCTTTCAAAGGCAGTAAGTGAGGTATTTGACCTTCGTCCCGCAGCAATAATCAGAGATCTGGATCTCAAAAAGCCCATATACCGCCGACTTGCAGCGTACGGACATATGGGACGTGAGGAGCTTGGTGTTTCATGGGAAAAAACCGATAAAATCGGTGAACTTCTTAAAGCTTCAGGCATGGAATGATATTTATACGGAGTCCGGCATGACGGACTCCGATTTTATTTAGTTTTTGCCGATATCCGGTAGAAATTGTCATATACGCTGTAATTAAAAACTCTGAACATAAATTTTATATAAAAATGCAAAAAACTATTGCAAAAAACAGGATTTTATTGTAAAATATGTATATTAGAACCTGCAATAAGCACGTAAAACAGCATTATCTGAACTTTAATGCTGCGTTCATACACAAGGTGGTGTGAAAGTTGTATATGGATTATAAAACCCTTTCCGATTCTTTAGGAGCTGATGATCTCGAGGGTTATTTCAATAATTTTCTTGAGCAGTATTCAAATAAAACAAAATCCCTCAAGGCTCTGAGGCAGCTTTATGAATTGTCATACCGTCAGTGGAATACATATGAGGTTCTTGCACCCGAAATTTCAAAAAAAATCAGCGAGTATATTATGTCATCTATAAATTTTAAATCTTACGATATTATGGATACGATTATAAGCATTGTTGAAAACCTTTTTCTTGAGGATGTATTTGAATTTATTGTTTCCAAAAAAGATATTGTCACTCTTGAATCCGTTAGAGAACTTATTTCCGAGGCGGAAGATGAGTATTCCGAGGCAATACACAACCCATACTGTTACCCGGATGTTTTCTGAGTTTATCCGAGTTTGAAAATTTTTTCAAAAAAGCTCTTGACAAGTATATGAAAACATTGTATAATTAGTATCGTTCTCAGCAAGAGAAAACTAAATACTGCGGAATTGTGTAACGGTAGCACGACAGACTCTGACTCTGTTTGTTGGGGTTCGAATCCCTATTCCGCAACTTGTAATTAAGCCTTGAATGTGTTCAAGGCTTAATTTAAGACGAGGTGTAGCTCAGCTTGGTGGAGCGCTACGTTCGGGACGTAGAGGCCGCTGGTTCGAATCCAGTCACCTCGATTTTTTATTGCCCTCCGTGGCGAGTATATATAACTTATATACTTACTTCGGAGGGCAATTTATGTTATATAGCTTATCCGGATTTACCCTATAGTTCTTTTATTTTTTAAGCCATATACGCTATGCACCAAAAAAATATGGTCACTTTTCTGAATAGTTGCCTCAAAACCGCAGACAAAAGCCACACATACCATTCGATGAACAGCAGACTAAAAAAATAAAAAAGAAAATTTTGACGTTAATGTTATGCTGTTGTCCGGCTGTGACAGGTTCAGCTTGTTTGAGTGGCGGAGAGGCGTCTTATGATACGGGCTAAAGAATCATCAATAAAACAAAAATTACCCGGCTGCACAATCACATAAATCACCCCCTTAAAAGATAATCCCTCCGAGTAAACTTTCGGAGGGACTACGGACTTATTCACGGTATACTTATTACTCGCATCACCGGCAGCGAGGAACTGTATTCACGGCATATTTATTATTCGCATTGCCGGCAGCGAAGCACTTTTTTAGTTATGACCGATTTTTCTGTTGTCTGTCAATCTGCTGACACAAATAATGCTCAGCACAAATTTCAGATTTACAGGTGTCAGCCCACCGAGGTTCTCACCTCTATATTACAATGTACTATTTAATCAGAATTATGTCAATACTTTTTCAAAAAATTTTCAGTAAGTTATGGAGCTTCAAGACCAATAATTTACGGCTGCTCTACGCATTAGCCATATCCTCGTTGAGTTCATCTTAATTTTCAAAATCAAAGACAGATACTCCATTCTCCGAAAGAAAATAAATAAAATCCATTTTCGACATATTTGCAATATCAGCACAGTAACCGAGCGATACCCCCAACTTTGTATAATAAAACAATGCCGCTGCCTGTCTTATTGACTTTAAGAACTGATATGCCCTGTCAAATTCAGATTGTGAGAAATCAATATTACTCATACATTTACAGCTCCCTTAGAGGTAAGAGTTGTAATATTATCTATAATATTTTCGTATATTACAAGGTTTTGTACAACCTTGTTAATATCTTCCTCGCTCTTACACATTATGATTTTGCTTGCAAACCGAGCTAAACTATTTTCTATATCTATTATAGCTTCCGGAGTACCTGTTTCATCATAATTTGTATATTTGGCGTATTTTGCCAGTATTCCGTGTGCTTTCTCAGATAAAACCTCCGCTTTAGCTATTACAAAATAATCAACCATAAAAAACCATCCTTCCAAATCATTCGTCAATCCGAGAAATCGTCAACGTGTAACCCAAAGGTGTAAGCAGCTTATTAAGCGTAATGACATTCGGAACAGTCCTTCCGCTTTCCGGTCGTGCTATTGCCGGTTGTTTTATGCCGGAAATTTCTGCAAGCTTCCGCTGCTAAATACCCTGCTCATCCCTGATTCTGATAAGTGTTTTTATCATATCCTCTTTCTTATTTGTTATTCTTCTCACTTTTGATATAATAACATAAATGTTATCTATCGTCAAGAAGTGAAACACTGATTTCCGCAAGGACTTTTACTAACACTTTTTTGTCGTGAATATTACATTTTCGTTTTTCATATGATATAATATACCCATAACGAAGTAAAGGGTTCATAGACCACAAAACAACCCCCGTCAAAGTGTGCAAGACTTTAGCGGGGGTCTGTTCATTTTTCCGTAAAGGACGGCTGACATAAACCGCTGTTACCGTTTAGTCATCATCATCGTTGTCGGTAAGTTTTTTAAATATGTAATTTGCAATTACTCCTGCAACGATTGAAACAATGAAGATACTAAGAGTACACGCCTCCTCCCTGTTACCGAATTGGAGAACGGCAACAATTCGGTTTTTAGTCAAAAAAATAGCAAGCAAAGCGTTTTTTGCCTTACTTGCTAAATTATCAATATTTAATTTTCTTCAAAAAAGCATACCGTCAATATTTCGTCTGCTGTATATAAATCTTCTGACCTCCATAATATCATCAATTACAACATAAAACACATAATAATTTCAAAACTGTATTCTATACAAATATTCATGTTGATGATTGAATTTGCTAAGCAGAGTTACTCTTCTTGCTATATTTTTCAACTAATTCCTTAATAACTTCATCACAAGAAACTTTACCGAGTAATATATCTCTTATCACATTCTTCTCGTCTTCCGAGAGGGGCATACCCTCCATAGCCATAGTTGCATTTACTCTTGCAATACGATTTTCAATTTCATCATTTGTCATTTTTATCACCTCCTCACAAGTGTATTATATCATAAAATACAGTTATAATCAATGTTTTGCTTATTTTGAGCAAAAAATTCAAACATCGGTTATTCATCATACTTAATCACAACAGTTTTTGTGCCTCTGTTGCGTTTACTTTGAAAAATAACATTTTTTGTTTGTTTTATAAAAATTTTGTAAATTAGTTGCAATTGCTGAAAAAAAAATTATATAATATTTCCATGAAATCAATTTACCAAAAAATAAACAAAAGAAAGGAGTATACTGCTTAGAGAAAATTGATTTATAGTTTTAGATAAATTTACCAAAAAATTGTTACCTTTGACTATGAGTTTTGTGTTTACGGAATTTATCTCCGTTATTTTAACCTAAATGGACAAGAAGTCCCCCGCCTCTAAGGCGGTGGGATGAATTGCCCGTGAGCCGTAAGGCTGACTTTTTGCTTGACATAAATAATAATCTATGCTATTATCAAATCAGTCGAACAAAGAAAAGAGT
>CANQAJ010000008.1 GCA_947589365.1 uncultured Clostridia bacterium
AATCGTTTTGTAAACGGTCAGACAGGGCTTTATGATATGACCGATATAAGTGAGGATCATGAAAACTCCGAGAGCAGTGAAGTATCGGATGGCAGTGAAGTATCGGATGACAGTGAAGTAACGGATGACAGCGAAGTATCGGATGACAGTGAAGTATCGGATGACAGTGAAGTATCGAATGACAGCGAAGTATCGGATGACAGTGAAGTATCGGATGACAGCGAAGTATCGAATGACAGTGAAGTAACGGATGACAGTGAAGTAACGGATGACAGTGAAGTATCGAATGACAGCGAGGTATCGGATGACAGTGAAGTTTCCGAGGACAGCGAAGTTTCAGGTAATCCGATAATCGGCGGTCAATCCGGCATTGATAACGAACAGAGCGGAGGAAACGGAGATAATCAGCAGTCGGAGAATATATCGGGAAATGATAATACATCTCCTGTACCGACAGGCGACAGCGGAATAATATATCCTGTTCTTGTTTTGCTTATGATATCTGCATTTATTATTGTATTTGTATACAGAAAATCAAATTCCGACAGATAAATAATGTACAGCAGGCATTGTAACGTGCCTGCTGTTTATGATATGCTTAATATTCGGAAGTGATATGAAAATGAGGGATTTTTTGAATAAAAATAAAAAAGGTATTACCTTCGGCATAGTGACAGTAATAGTTCTTGCGGCGGCATTTTTTATAGGAGGCAACGGTAATAAAGGGAATGATATACCCGTAACACCTCCTGAAAATATATCGCAGGCATCGGAATTGTCATATGTAGAAAATACGGTTATGAGTGCCGGAAATACGGAGAGCAGTAATAGCTCCGATGATAAAAGTATTAAACCGGAGCAAAAAGCTTCCGTTAATTCCGAAATTCCGCATGAAGAGAAATCGGATATTCTACCGGAAAAGTCCGCAGCATCAACAAAAAATGAAAGTTCGGAGGATAAGAAAAGTCCTGTTCTTGATGAACCGAGTGTTTCTCAGAATGATAATACGGAAACTGAAGTATCGGAAAATACAATACAAAGTGCAGGGTCGTCATCAGACGGAGATACCTCTCCGACTGTAGTACAAAAACCCGATACACAGACCGTAAAGCCGCATACACAGAACGACTATCCCAATAAAAATCCCGTAGAGCCGAATACAAATACCGGCAAAACTGATAATACACAAAATGAAGGAAATTCAGTACAGGATAAAATACAAACCGAAAGCTCCGCCTCCGAAATATCCGGAACCGAAAGTGCAAAGCCCGATATTTCCGTGCAGGAGAATGAAGATAATAAGAATTACTGCACATTTGATATAGTATGCACAACGGCGGTAAACAGCAGTGAGCTTGACGAAAGAAAGCGTAAGCTTCTGCCGTCGGACGGATGTATAATCAAAGAAGCAGAGGTAAGCTTTGACGAGGGCGAAACCGCATTTGATGTACTGAAAAGAGTATGCACGGAAAATAATATACAGCTTGAATTTTCAATTACACCGCTGACAGGAGCGGCATATATTGAGGGAATAAACAATCTGTATGAGTTTGACTGCGGAAGTCTTTCGGGGTGGATGTACAGTGTAAATGATGAATTTTCTAATGTGGGCTGTTCCGAATATAAATTATCGGACGGTGATAAGATTAAATTTCTCTATACCTGTGATCTCGGTGCAGATATAGGAAATTACTATCGGGGGTAGAAGCATGAATACAGGATTTATGAGATATCACCCCCTGACACAGTTTATTTTCTTTCTATCCGTTCTGCTTGTAACAATGCTGATAATGCACCCTGTTTTTCTTGCAATCTCACTTGCGGCAGGCAGTGCGTATATTTTATATTCGGGAGGAGTAAGGACATTTCTGAAAAACCTGATAATGACGGCTGTTATATCATTGACGATAATGATTATAAATTCTCTTGTAAGCCATGAAGGAATAACGATAATTACCTATCTCCCCGACGGAAACGCCCTCACGCTTGAATCGGTCATTTTCGGTTTTGCGGCGGCATTTCTTATGTCGGGTATTCTAAGTTGGTTTTATTCGATAAATAAAGTACTTACCTCCGACAGAATAATATATCTCTTCGGACGGTTTTCGCCGAGGCTTGCACTGCTCATTTCAATGACGCTTAACTTTATTTCAAAATTCAAGAATCAGCTGAAATCGGTACGTGCCGCACAATATTCTGTCGGCAGGGATATGAAAAACGGCAAACCCATAACAAGAATAAAAAACGGAATAAGGATATTTTCGGCTATGATACAGTGGTCGCTTGAAAATTCGGTGGATACTGCCGACTCAATGAAAAGCCGTGGTTACGGTCTGAAAAAACGCACCTGCTTTACTATTTTTCGCATGACCTCAAAGGATATTGTAATGCTTGCAATAACTCTTTTTTCGGATATATGCGTCATAATTGCCTTTGTGACAAAAATACTTGATTATTCATATTATCCTTATTTTGAAATATCCGAAATAAGTACAGCAAATATTGCGGTATATGCCGTATTTGCTTTGTCATGCCTGATGCCGCTTATTATTGATATATCGGAGGACAGAAAATGGAAATATATTCAGTCGAAAATTTAAGCTTTGCATATCCCAACGGAAAAGAAAATGCACTGCAAAATATTTCCTTTACCGTTTCCGAGGGTGAATTTATCACGGTATGCGGTCTTTCGGGCAGCGGAAAAAGTACACTTCTACGCTGCCTTAAAACAGCAATTGCACCATACGGAAAAAAAGAGGGAAATATAAAATACAAGGGAAAGCCGCTCGAGCAGACGGACGAGCTTATACAGGCAGGGGAAATAGGTTTTGTTATGCAGTCGCCCGATAATCAGGGAATAACGGACAGTGTATGGAGCGAGCTTGCCTTCGGTCTTGAAAGCATGGGATTTGACAATGCCGAAATACACAGAAGAACGGCGGAAACAGCGGTATTTTTCGGAATAAATGATTGGTACAATGAAAAAATAAGCGAGCTTTCGGGAGGACAAAAGCAGATACTTAACCTTGCATCTGTCATGACAATGAATCCGTCCGTGCTGATACTTGATGAGCCTGTTTCACAGCTTGATCCTATAGGTGCTGACAGGTTTATGAAGCTTCTGAGAAAAATAAACGAAGAATTTGGTACTACCGTGATAATGAGCGAGCATAATCTCGAAAGGGTATATGGAATAAGCAACAGAATTATAGTAATGTCCGAGGGTAAAGTTATATCCGATACAAAACCCGGAGAAACCGCAGATGTTTTATATTGCTGCAAAAACGAAATGTTTTCCGCACTTCCGATAAGTACGCAGATATATTCCATAGCAGAAAGAAAATGCGGAAATCCACCTCTTACCATAGGTGAGGGCAGGGTATGGCTGAGAGAATATACACAGCATACGGACACTAATGAGATAATACATAAAAAATACGAAAGGGATAAAAGGGATGTACCTGTAATTGAACTTAAGAATGTATGGTACAGATATGAAAAAGGACTTCCCGATATACTCAAAGGACTTTCACTTAAGGCGTACAGAGGGGAGATTTTTTCGATACTCGGCGGAAACGGAGCAGGAAAAACAACACTGCTTTCCACTATTGCAGGTGTGGTGCGGCCGTATGAGGGAAAAATATTGCTTGACGGAACCGACAGAAAAAAGAAAAATAAGGATATTCCGAAAATGGCACTTCTTCCTCAGAATCCGCAGACACTTTTTGTAAGGGATACTGTTGAGGAGGATTTGTATGAAATTTTGGATAATCCCGAAAATAATAAGGGCTTTGTTGAAGAGATAATGAGTCTGTGCGGACTTGAAGAACTAAGGCACCGCCACCCGTATGACCTTTCAGGCGGAGAGCGTCAAAGGGCGGCAATTGCAAAACTTCTGTTGACACGCCCGGATATACTTCTGCTTGATGAGCCTTTAAAGGGACTTGATATAAAATCCGGTAACGAGGTAGGGGAAATTTTAAGGGCATTGGCACAAACGGGTGTATGTATAATAATCGTGAGCCATGACACGGAGTTCAGTGCGGAATATTCCGACAGATGTGCATTATTCTTTGACGGAGAGCTTACAGGCACAGATGAGCCGCATATATTTTTCTCCGAAAATACATTCTATACCACAGCCGCAAGGAAAATGTCAAGGGATATAATAGATAATGCGGTGACAAAGACAGATATACTATATGCTCTCGGATTGCCGCAGGACAGGGGAAAGGGAAAAATCAATAAGGATAATATAAGCAGTCTTTATCATATGCATAATGACTCTGATAAGACCACTGAAACACATAAGAAAATATCACCGATTGCTGTTTCACAGCTTTGTGCGGTAATATTATTCATTATTTCCGTATTCGCCGTATTAAATCCTTTTAAGTGGAGCATAGCCGCCGATAATTCGGTCGTATGCTATGCGGCAATGCTGATATCCGCACTTTGCATAATATTATTTGCAGTGGTTATTAACAAAAAAGAGGAAAGTATAGAAATTCAGCGAATACGTCATAAGAACAGGGGAATTATCCTGCCGTTAATTATAATGCTTACAGCCGTACCGCTTACTATTTTCGTGGGTATGTTTTTTTTCAATGATTCAAAATATCTTTTCATTTCACTTTTGATAATACTTGAATGTATTGCCATGTTTTTCGGTGTTTTTGAAAACAGGCATATAAAAACAAGAGAACAGGTACTTATAGCCGTTATGTGTGCTTTAGCTGTATTGTCAAGAACCGTATTCTATATGCTTCCGCAATTCAAGCCGATGATGGCAATAGTTATAATAACAGGAACGGCACTCGGAGCCGAATCGGGATTTCTTGTCGGTGCAGTATCCGTATTTATTTCCGATATAATTTTCGGACAGGGACCCTGGACTCCGTGGCAGATGTTTTCAATGGGTGCGGCAGGCTTTCTTGCAGGTATTTTATTCGGCAGGAAAATCATACCGAGAAACAGACTTTCACTTTCGGTATACGGATTTCTTGCGGCAATTCTTATATACGGCGGCATAATGAATCCTGCGTCAATGCTTATGGCACATATGGAGCCGACAGCGGAAAACTTAGCAGCATTTTATATCAGCGGCTTACCGTTTGATATAGTACACGCAATTTCCGTATCATTATTTTTATACATAACGGCTAAGCCTTTTCTCAAAAAGCTTGAAAGGGTTAAGCTGAAATACGGACTGATAGTACACCGAAGCTGTTAATCCCTAAAATAATACAGGTATCAGGGAGATTTTTTATAGGATTTTCCCTGATACCTTTTCTTTTTCAAGTTAATTATTATTGCCCTGTGCGTTGGCTGCACCTACGGAACACATGGTATTCGGGATCATATTATTGCTTACCCCCTTGAAAGAAACCGCATTAAATGATAGAATATTTTTGGGCAAAATATAAGAATAATGCCCGATTATTTCATAATAAGTAAAACGGAGGAATTGATTATGATATTTTTGGAATATCCTAAATGCACCACTTGCAAAAAGGCAAAAAAATGGCTTGATGAGCATAATGTTAAATATGATGACCGCCATATAAAGGAGCAGAACCCAAGCCTTGAGGAATTATCATCATGGACGGAAAACAGCGGAATACCGATAAGAAAGCTTTTCAATACAAGTGGAATACTGTACCGTGAAATGCAGCTTAAAGATAAACTGCCGACAATGACGGATGAGGAAATGCTTAAGCTTCTTTCGACAGACGGAATGCTTGTAAAAAGACCTCTTATTATAGAGGAAAAAGTTATTCTTGTCGGATTTAAAGAAAATGAATGGGAAGACAAGCTTTTGAATAAATAATAATGGAGAACGGATATGAAGGATTATTTACCCGTAAGTCGTGAGGATATGGAAAAACGCGGGTGGGATCAGGTTGATTTTGCATATGTGATAGGAGATGCGTATGTGGATCATCCGTCTTTCGGACCTGCAATAATAAGCCGTATTCTTGAAAGCGAGGGCTATAGGATAGGTATAATATCTCAGCCCGACTGGAAAGATGAAAACAGTATAAATATATTCGGTGAGCCGAGACTCGGATTTCTTGTAAGTGCGGGAAATATGGATTCAATGGTAAATCACTATTCCGTATCGAAAAAACGCCGTTCAAGGGATTATTTTACCCCCGGCGGAGTTATGGGAAAAAGACCCGACCACGCAACTGTTGTTTACGGCAACCTTATCCGCAGAACTTATAAGAATAAGCCGATAATAATAGGGGGGATAGAGGCAAGTCTGAGGAGGCTTGCACATTATGATTACTGGGACGACCGCATGAAACGCTCGGTTCTTCTTGATTCACAGGCGGATATACTTTCATACGGAATGGGAGAAAAATCTATAGTTGAAATAGCGGATTCCCTTGACAGCGGTATTCCTGTTGATGAAATTACATTTGTAAGAGGTACTGTTTTCAAAACAAAAAGCCTTGATAATCTGTATGATTACGTAACATTGCCAAGTTATGAGGAACTCTGCAAGGATAAACTGAATTATGCAAAAAGCTTTGGAATACAATACAGAAATACTGATGCATTTTCGGGAAAATGCCTTGTTGAGCCTTACCCTAATCAGATATATGTCGTACAGAACCCGATGTCATATCCGCTTACTACCGAAGAAATGGACAGGGTATATGCTCTGCCGTATATGCGTAATTATCATCCCTCATATGAACCACTCGGAGGTGTCGATGCCATAAAGGAAGTTAAATTCAGCCTTATAAGCAATAGAGGATGTTTCGGCGGCTGCAATTTCTGTGCGTTGACATTCCATCAGGGAAGAATAATTCAGGCAAGAAGCCATGAATCTATAATAAAGGAAGCGGAAATAATAATAAATGACCCTGATTTCAAGGGTTATATCCATGATGTCGGAGGACCAACGGCAAATTTCAGAAAGCCTGCCTGCAAAAAACAGCTTGCCAAAGGTGTATGTCCCGACCGTCAATGTCTTTTTCCGAAGCCGTGTCCTAATTTACAGGTGGATCATTCCGATTATCTTGAGCTTTTGCGAAAGCTAAGATCGCTGCCGGGGGTAAAAAAGGTATTTATCCGTTCGGGAATACGCTTTGATTATATAATGGCTGACCCTGATGAAACATTTTTAAGAGAAATGTGTGAGTATCATATCAGCGGACAGTTAAAGGTTGCCCCCGAGCATATTTCGGATACCGTATTAAAAACTCTCGGAAAGCCTGAAAACAGCGTGTACAGAGCATTCTGCAAAAAATATACTGCAATAAACAGAAAGCTCGGGAAGCCACAGTATCTTGTTCCTTATCTTATGTCCTCGCATCCGGGCTCGACGCTGAAGGAAGCTGTAGAGCTTGCCGAATATCTCAGGGATAATAATTTAAATCCCGAGCAGGTGCAGGATTTTTACCCGACGCCCTCTACAATTTCCACCTGTATGTATTATACCGGTGTTGACCCACGCACAATGCAGCCTGTATATGTTGAAAAAAATCCGCACGGAAAGGCTATGCAGAGAGCACTTATACAGTATAAGAACCCTAAAAACTATGAGCTTGTTCATGAAGCACTTACTATGGCTCACAGAACCGATCTTATAGGCTTCGATAAAAAATGTCTTATAAGACCGAAAAATACCAAGGATATCCAAAGAAAAAAACAGGGAACAAATACGGCACGTCAGACAAAGAAGACTGCTGCCGAAAAAAAGTACGGAATTTCATTTGAAAAATATGACAGCATACAAAAAGCAGAAGCTCTCCGTAAGAAAAGCGGACGGAAAAACGGACACAGAAACTGATTTTGTATAATTCATTTCGTAATTATTATCAATTTGTAAATTCGATAAAGTGCGTATCGAAATTTATTGATTTTTGTCGAAAGATATGATAGTATATTGTCAGTACGATATATCGTCCTATTAACGGAGGTGCTAAGATATGCTTGGAGTCTGGATAACTGTAATTGTGGCAGCTTGCATAATTGAAGCGGCAACACAGCTTCAGCTCGTTTCGATATGGGCTGCATTCGGCGGTGTGGCTTCGCTTGTATGTGAGGTATGCGGAGTAGACAGTACGACACAAATAATACTGTTTTTTGCTGTTACTTTTGCCGCACTCATCATTACAAGACCGCTTATACGCAAGCTTACGAAAAATCTCCCCGAAACAAAGCTTAATGCCGATATGAATATCGGCAGAACGGGCAAGGTTACGAAGATAGTTGATGAATCAGCAGGCTTATTCAGAGTAAGCGTTGAGGGTGAGGACTGGTCTGCCGTAACAACGGATAAAAATGTACCCGAGATAGGCTCGTCTGTCCGTGTCGAGCGAATAGAGGGAGTAAAGCTGATAGTATCAGCAGTTTGATTTGTGGTTTGGATGTTTTGAACCTGAGGAGGTAATTTATTATGGATCCCGCTGTTATTGCACTTATTGTGATCGGAGTTATTTTGTTGTTGGTAATAATAAAGAATATAAGTATCGTTCCGCAGTCGAATGCGTATATAATTGAGCGTTTCGGTACTTTCTATAAAATATGGGGAAACGGTATCCACATGAAGATACCGGCAATGGACAGGATTGCAAAGAAAATTTCTTTGAAGGAACAGGTTGTTGATTTCGAGCCTCAGTCTGTTATCACAAGAGATAACGTATCAATGAAAATAGATACGGTTGTGTATTATCAGGTAACCGATCCCAAGCTTTATACCTATGGTGTAGAAAGTCCGATAATGGCTATTGAAACGCTTTGTGCAACGACTTTGCGTAATATTATCGGTGAGCTTGAGCTTGACCATACACTTACTTCAAGGGATGATATCAACTCAAGGATACGTCAGATACTTGACGAGGCAACAGATCCGTGGGGTATCAAGGTTAAGCGTGTTGAGCTTAAGAATATACTTCCGCCGCATGAAATTCAGGTTGCGATGGAAAAGCAGATGAAGGCTGAGCGTGAACGCCGTGCAAGAATACTTGATGCCGAGGGTGAAAAGACCAGTCAGATCCTTGTTGCGGAAGGTCATAAAGAGGCGGCAATACTTCGTGCCGATGCCATAAAGGAAACAAAGATACGTGAAGCACAGGGTGAAGCTGAGGCTATACTTGCAGTGCAGAAGGCGTATGCGGACAGCTTGAGAATGTTGAACGAGGCTGCTCCCACGGACAGAGTAATTGCACTGAAAAGTCTTGAAACCTTTGCAAAGGTTGCGGACGGCAGGGCAACGAAGATTATTGTACCGTCGGAGATACAGTCAATGGCAGGTCTTGCGGCATCTCTTAAAGAGATCGTTGTTGACGGAGATATAGATAGATCTGCCCGGTCGGAGGCACCCGGTGTTATCGATGGGGAACAGTCGTCTGCAACACAGCCTGTCACACCCGAACAGGCAAGGGAAGCACTCAGGGAAAAAGCAAGAGCAGCACTTGAAAAGAATGCTCCGAGAGCATAGTGCGATATGTGTATCCCGACTTTTCCGCTTGCTTTGACTTTTATGTAAAGTCGGCTGTAAATCGATATCTTAATAAAGCAGATATGGAGCCGCTCTATTACAGGGCGGCTCTATGTTTCTGCTGATTTTGATACAAACAGAAAAAGCCTTGAAATAAATGGCTTCCGAAGTCAATCGCCGACTTCGGAAGCCATTACTTTCATGTGGTTATTGTACGGTCTGACCGGCAACTGAAAACCGCCGCCGGAGACTTGGGGTGTACGGGAAAGGAAAAAATTAAAAGATGAAAAAGTGTTCTAATGTATCAACTGTATTTTAGCCATTAGCAAATCCTAAAGCACTGTTAATTCTCTCAAGCGTATTGGACAGGTTCTTCTTTAAAAATTCACACTCCCAAATACGTAGCACCGTCCATCCTCGGTTCTCGAGTAGCTCATTGATTTCCGGCAATAAATGACAAACTGTCTGCCGTTATCATAGCCATGCTGTACCTCCTTGTGATAGCTTAATTCTAACTACTGTGCAGTTCTTTGTATAACCGTTCTGCAAGTGCTTTTTGAATAATGCGGTATTTTTCGGCATCCGGAAATAGCTGTTCATGTGCTGTTTCATATACTTTTCCATATAGTCCTACTTTTATCAGAAAAGCTATTTTTTGTTGCTGTTTAACTTTTTTGATGCTTCTTTTGAGACTCGATGTATTCTTGAACACGCTTATCCATTTTAATATCCTACTCAAACCAACAGTAAAAGCTCAAGCTATCATTCACATCCATTCCACACCCTTTTCTTCATACGTACGGTTACATTCATTTATTCTGGACATAAAGTCTTCTGTGAGGTCATTATATTCCTTACCCGAGCTATACATACCTTCTTCCCATTCGTGAAAGAAGATGATCTTTTCCGTAATAAACGGCAGATGCGTGTATATAAAATTCTCTGTATTGTAATTGTCTCTGACGTAATTATAAGTATATTTTATTTCAAGCAGACCACTGTCCGGGTCATATCTGAAATAATCATCTTCAAAGGGCTTTCTGCTGTTGCTTATGAATATCAAGCCATAATCGTCCCAGTGTTCAAATAATATCTTTAATTCTTCAGATTGAACTGCTGTCCAGTTTTTGTTTGAAACAACTGTTTCTATATCCCTTCTGTATTTCGTCTTAACTATTCCCTTATATTCAAATGAACAATAATAACTCATATTTCTTTTACTGAAACAGAATCCCGGAATATACGGTTATTCTGCTCCAGTTCCTCCAATGTACACGGTACATAACCGTTTATCATACATCCGGCATTGAATGCTCTTTCCTGTTTAATCATAAACAATGTTTCCTCACCAATATTTCTGTGAACATGACCGTAAACATGGTACGAACCGTAATGCTTCTTGTTCCATGTTATCAGAGGATAATGACAAAGCACCGCACTCCTTTCATTATCCTTTATCATTCTCAGCTTATCCACATCAGCAAAGCAGGAAAGTGCCTCATCGTCCTTTAATAAACCGTAATCATGATTGCCGGTTATCAGGTGAAGTCTGCCGCTAAGCTTTCTCAGAAAATCCGCAGGTCTGCCCTTGTATCTGTAAAAAACATCACCAAGGATATACACATCGTCATCCGTTGTGACTTTTTCATTCCATCGGCGGATAATTTCTCTTTCCATTTCATTTGTGTCCGCAAAGGGACGCTCATCAAAGCGTATCGCCGCCTTATGCCCGATATGCAGATCTGAAATATAATATATCATTTAGTCACTCTCCCATACTGATTTATAAAAGGATGTACTCCGAACCGTCCTTTTCAAGCATTTCCTTCGCATCAAAATCATCATTTTCCTTAATATCTCCGCCGTATATATTTTGTATCTTATCGGCGGGAAGTTTAAACTGAAAACTGTGCTCGTCATCTTCGGCATTGATAAACCTTTGCTTCCGGCTTGTCGTTAATGGTCATACTGCCTTCAAAAATATTATATCGGTTTTCTGTATGTATAATTTTCATTTTAATGATTTCCTCTCAATTCTGCTTTTTGTATTCAATAAACGTATAGATACTGTTGATTGTTCTGACAATGTGCTTTATTTCGTTTTCAGAGATAAGTTCTTCGCTGTGGAACATTACGGCCGATGTAGGTATTCTTACTTCGGGGCAATAAGGATTGAGTTTTGGCTTCGGATGGAAAATATACATCCTTTCTCCGATGGATATTTTATCGATCTTACCAACAAAATTCTTCATGTTTGCGTATAAGTTTGGAAAAAACATAGTCTCCCTGTCATTTCCTATCAAATCTGTTACAGACAGCACCCTGATGTCCATCATGTTTTCACAGAAAAGCCGCATTCTTTCCAAATCTTGAGGATCAATTTCATCTTCGTCATCTGTGTCATCCCATACTTCATCATCGAATTCGCTGTCCGTATCTTTCTCGTCATCCTTTTCCGAATCGTACCGGATGTTTTCGTCATCGCTATCTTCCTCATTCTCGTTATCCCATTCGCCACTGTCCTCTTCATCAAAGTCACTGTCATCATCGGAAGAGTCATACGGCGATCTGAAATCTTCAATATTAGGTATATCCCATTCAAATGTATCATCCTCATAATCGTCGCAGGATTCTTCCTTATTCCCACTCTTTGTGATAACTTCGTCCGGGATAAGGATCGGATAGAATATTCTGTCGATCAGGATATTCCTTTCCGAGCTTGTAAGAAATTTTCTGTCCTTTGAATTATAAAAATTCTCATACTCACTCCGGATCGGAATAAACGGCAGAGGATGAACCGTTCCTCTTTCAGAATCGACCTTTGCTGCCATTTTTACCTCATCAAACGCTCCGAAAATGATCCAGATGTAATAGTATGTTCTGTCATCAACTGCCTCGACATTCGGGTCACAACGGATCGTATCAATTTCATCCTCCGTAAAGCTTTCATATTTGAACGGACAGCCGAACAGGAAATCAGCTTCCTCACTCATAAACTCCTGCGGCTTTCTGCCTACTAAGGAAAGCAGTCTTGCAGAACGCATAAGGTCGTGATACATTTCAAAATCTGTGAAGCCCTTGCCGAGATTAAGCTCCGGTGTTTCGTCATTGGGATCAGCCGCTTTGAGCTGTTCCTCACAGATGATTCTGTAGTGCTTTTTTTCGTGCATCATATTATCAACAGCACAGATCGTATCGCTGTCCCGTTTTTCAGTCCGGAACATCACATCCTCCAGCCTTGTGGAATAATTGTACATATCCTTCTTCATACAAATACTTCCTTTCTGTTTGTTTTAGATCGGGTTTCCTTTCGTTGATGAGAGTATATCACGGCGGCGTGTTTATTTTCATGCAATTTTACAAAATATGAATCGATCAATATTGACATCAGTTTCCATGCGTTATATAATAAATTAAGAAATTACACAATAATAAAGGCCGGTGTTGAAAAATGAATGACGAATCGCCTGAAAAAGAAAGAGAAATTACCACAAATTCACCTGTACCTTCGGATCTTAATGCTTTACTGGATAGTATTATCATTGAATTATTGAAAGAGCATCCTGACGGATTGTGCCGCAATGAAATAAATCTCATGGTAAGTAGTCACCCTGAGCTTGAAAAAAGAAGCTACAGGACAAGGATCGATACCAGATTGGAATACCTTACTGCTTTCGGACACAGAAGCGGATTGTTTGAGCTCAGAAGCAAACTTGAAAGTGAATCAGATACAGAAGGCAAAAAAGAGGTGTTTCAGTATTTCAACAAAATGTCTGATGCCGAAATACAGCTTATGCTCCGGTCTTATCGTTCAATAAAGGGAAGACCTTCGGAAAACCTCTCTAAGGACAAAAGCACCGGAAAGAAAACGCTCATACGACATTCACGGGATTTTTTTGCAAATCTTACAACCAAAGAATTCATCAGATCATTTGATAATGAGGATCCGCCGGAAATACACAATCCCGAAATGAACAATAATATCAAGACGATTCAATCGGCGATATCTGACAGCAAGATGCTTGCTATTCGATACGGCGATTACGATATCAACAAACAGCTTTGCCCGCGAAAAAACAAAAACGGAAAGGATATGGTCTACACAGTATATCCGATCAAGATGGTCGTATCGCTCGGAAGGTACTATCTGTATTGCAGGCATAAGTACTATGGAAATCTTTCCTGCATGAGAGTTGACCGGATTATAACCTGTGCAAAGACCTCTGAGGATTGTCGGTTGCATAATGAAGACGCAGTGCTGCTCAACGGCATAGGCGAACCGCATTTTGCTCAGCGGCTTTATATGTTCACAGGGAAGGCATACAGGATAACATTCCTGACGGATGAAAAGCATCTGAACGATGTCTTTGACTGGTTCGGAAGTGATGTGGAGCTGAAAAAGACAGAGAACAATATGGTAATGGTCACAGTCCGGGCAGACAAGAATGCCATGATGTGCTGGGCGATGCAGTACAGCAGGTTCGTCAGGGTCATTGATCCGCCCGACCTTGTGGAAACAATAAAAAAGACGCTTGAGGAAGCGTCACTGAAATATCAATAATATAACCGGAGGTAAACAAAATGGAAGAGATTAGAAAAACAGCAAGCGGACTTTTTGATGTTCAGAGGAGTGAAAGAAGAGGATATACAGTAACCGGCGACTTCTCCTATGTTGTTTTTAATAGTGCTGACAGCGGCGAAATACTTGCAATCATTACAGCCTATAACGGACACAGCTCCGTTATCAACTTTCCGGCGTATATTGACGGATTTAAAGTAATACAGATAGGCACTTATAATCATGGTCCAGGTCTGAATATTTCTGAAGATATGTTAAATTCTATCTTTGAAGTAGATATACCGGGAAGTATAGAAAATATCGGTTCAAGTGCTTTCTCAAACTGCAAAAATCTAAAAAGAGTAAAACTTCACAACGGATTGAAACGAATTGGATCCAACTGTTTTTTGTGTTGTGAATCTCTTGAACAGCTTGATATACCTGACACTGTTGAGATAATTGAATGTAATGCATTATACCAAACAGGAATAAAAGAAATCAAATTTCCAAGAGAAATGAAAACCATATCGAATGCAATATTTTATATGTGCCGTTCTTTGAAAAAGGTTATATTCCCTGAAAATGTAGAGTCGATTGGCTATTCTTTTTACGATAGCAATACTGCATTGGAGGAAATAGTTTTATCATCAGAAAAAATTCAGTATTATAATCCAAGTAATGATCTTTCAAAAACACCTTGGTATAATAAACAACCGTTTGGATGGTTGTATTTGGGAGATTGTCTAATCGGATATAAAGAAAACCCTGATAATAATTTGGATGTATATGATGATAATGGTGAGTACATAGGTGGAAAAGAAATAGGTTTCAAAATCAAAAAGGGAATTAAAAAAATACTATATGTACCGTCAGATATCAACATTGGTGAAGATGTGGTCATACCTGACGGAGTGACAGTGATTGGTAAAGAAGCCTTTATATACAATGAGTATATAAAGAATCTGACTATTCCCACATCAGTTAATAAAATCTGTGAATTAGCATTCTGGCATACCGAAAAATTATGTAATCTTCTGATAAAAAGCACTGAAGAAACGGTTTTAGATAGATCTTCTATGCGAGGCTGCGGTATGACCACCTTAACTATAGATGGAAATGTCAAAACAATAGAAGAAGCAGCAATTACTGGTTGTTATAACTTAAAGACTATTACTATAAACGGCTCTATAGACAGAATTGATATAGAAGGATTTTCTTCTTGTGAAAATGTAACTGATGTAGAAATCAAGGGAAATATTGATAAAGTAATATATCGTGAAATCGTTGATTATAAGCAATCTTGGGGATATAAATATCCGGTATATGGAGAAGATAAAGAAGCTTCCATAGAAGATGTAGAACAAGGATTGTTTGATGAATTTAAAAGCCTTCGCTGCATCAAAGTTCACACCGAAAAAATGAAAAATTACTGCGAACAGCATAACTACCCTTATGAATTCATAGAGGATACCAAGCCAACCCGCAAATCTGCTAAAAAATCCTCATCATCAGAAAATTCTGCTCCTGCCGTGAAAATGAAATTCTGCCCCTTCTGTGGCGGAAAACTGGTCGCAAACGCACTGTTCTGTGCTTTCTGCGGTGAAAAGATACCTGTTATGTGATATATTAAAGTAATGAAGTGTGCGTTCAGCGGCGGTACCTCGCTGAAAAACGTAGTATGTAACCGAGGAAGACACGGAAAAGAATTTTTCAATGGGTACAATACTATATTGGGACGGAAATCCTGATAACAAGCCTACGGAAAAGCTTTCTGATGAACCCGTAACCGAAGATACAACGCTTGGAGAATTATATAGCGAATAAGAAAAAAATCCTGCTCCGAATTTTTGGGGTGGGATTTTTTTGTATTATTTTGCTGTACTTATTGACATAAATTTGTAATTTGATATAATTAATGTTGTAGTTATACAAATAAAAGAAAAGAATCTTATATATTTTTTATGAAGGTGAATTATTATGTCTATACTATACTTAGTGATACCATGCTATAATGAGGAGGAAGTCCTTCCCGAGACGGTCAAAAGACTTACAATAAAGCTTCACAGTCTTGTGACAAGCGGAAAGGTAAGCGAAGACAGCCGTATGCTTTTTGTAGATGACGGAAGTAAGGACAGAACATGGGAGCTTATAGAACAGTTTGTGAGCGAAAACAGATATGTAGGCGGAATTAAGCTGAGCCGCAACAGAGGACATCAGAATGCATTGCTTGCAGGTCTTATGACTGCCAAAGAAAAATGCGACTGTGCTATTTCACTTGATGCGGATCTTCAGGACGATATAGAGGTGCTGGATCAGTTTGTGGATAAATATGAAGAGGGCTGCGAGGTTGTTTACGGAGTCAGAAGCAGCAGGGATAAGGATACTGCTTTCAAAAGGGAAACGGCTCAGTTTTACTATAAGTTTATGAAAGCACTCGGAGTGGATATTGTATATAACCATGCCGATTACCGACTTATGGGAAAAAGAGCACTTGAAGCACTTTCCGAGCATAAAGAAGTAAATCTTTTCCTCAGAGGCATTGTTCCGCTTATCGGGTTCAGAAGTGATTATGTATATTATGAGAGGAACGAACGCTTTGCGGGAGAATCAAAATATCCGCTTAAAAAGATGATTCGTTTTGCAGTGGACGGTATAACCTCATTCAGCGTCAAGCCGCTTAAAATTATTTCAAATCTGGGAATAATAAGCTGTACATTAAGCGTAGTATTTTTAATATATGCTTTGATTTCCTTCTTTATGGGAAGCAGTGTTGCAGGCTGGGCATCCCAGATGTGCTCGATATGGTTTCTCGGAGGACTTCAAATGTTCTGCATCGGTATTGTGGGTACTTATGTGGGTAAAATTTATAACGAGGTCAAGGCAAGACCGAGATTTATCATTGAGAAAACTGTTATAGACAAAAAGGAGGAAGCCTCGGTCAAAGATAAAAAATAGGGGTGTTGTGTATGAATTTCGGCAATAGAATAATGAATTATAAGGAGGATATACTGAACGATCTTGGTGAGCTTATAGCGATAAAATCGGTTTCATGTGAAAATGCGGCGGAAACTGAAAAGGCACTTGATTATATCCTTGGAAGAGCAAAAGATATGGGCTTTGCTGTGAAAAAAACAGGAAAAGTTGCGGGTCATGCGGAATACGGTTCGGGGGAAGAGATAGCGGCGGTTCTTGCTCATGTTGATGTGGTTCCGTCCGGTGACAATTGGAGTATAGATCCGTTTACTTTGACGGAAAAGGATGGAAGATTATACGGCAGGGGAATAGTTGACGATAAGGGTCCTGCTATAATCGCATTATATAGTCTTAAGGCACTGAAGGACAGCGGCTTTATTCCCAAAAGAAGAATAAGGATAATATTCGGTGCAGCAGAAGAAATAGGAATGAATGATATGGAAACATATTTTTCTGAGGAGGAATACCCGACAATGGCATTTACCCCCGATTCGGATTACGGAATATGCGTATGTGAAAAGGGCATAATGCAGCTTGAAATATCATCGGAAATGCATGACGGCACAATTCTTACGGAGTTTCAGTCGGGAGGTGCGGTAAATGCAGTGCCTGCAAAAGCGTATGCACTTGTAGACTGCACTGAATCCGAAGATAACCGCCTCAGACGTTTTGCCGATGCAAAGCCGGGGGAATATGATTTTATATATACTATGGACGGTCTTGTGATTTTTGCAAAGGGTAAAGCCGCTCATGCATCGGTTCCGGAACAGGGACTAAATTCCGCCGCTCATCTTATAAAAATACTTGCAGATAATTTTGGCGAATCGGTTTTGGGAAGTCTTTGCGGATTTATAGATAATGCAATAGGAACAGAAACTAACGGAGAATCCCTTGGGATAATGTGTTGTGATGAAAAAAGCGGTGCTTTGACAGTAAATCTCGGCAGAGTGGATATAGGAGAAAATATAAGCCGTGCATTGATAGATATAAGATATCCGGTATCGGCAGACGGGGATAAAATTTTTGAAGAGGTAAGACAAAGAGCGGAAGCCGAGGGACTTCGGGTTAAACTTATGAATCATGAGCCGCCGCTTTTTGTTGACAGTAATTGTCCGATTATATCCATTCTTTCAGATGCGTATGAAAGTGTTATGGGTGTAAAGCCGGAGCTGTATTCTACAGGCGGGGGAACCTATGCAAGAACCCTGAGAAACAGAGGAGTTGCGTTCGGACCTGCCTTTCCGGGAGATGAAACACATATACATGATGCCGATGAGGGAATAAATACCGAAAATTTCTGGAGGCACGCTCAGATATGTTTTGAAGCAATAAAAAATATGTCAGAATAGTATTAATGCGGAAATCCGTTCAATCCGGGTTTCCGCATTTCATATGCTTTCATATATCAGAACTCAGTTTATGTACTTTACGGTAAAGTATTCCGGTGCTACATATTCCGCCTGCCATACTCCGTTTTGGGAAAGATAAAGCTTATTGCCGTCCTCAACAAATTTTTGTGCTTTGATAACAAGAACAACAGGTTTACCGTGCCTTTTTCCTACTTTTATTGCCGTTTCCAAATCAGGGGATATATGCACAAAACGGCGTGACATCGGCTTCAGCCCCTGTTCCGTAATCGAGGGCAAAAATCTTGTCGCCGTACCGTGATAAAGAAGCTCCGGAGGATCCGGACTTTCCATTTCGATTATTACACCGGGAATGGAATGTCCCTGATTTGCCCGTATTTTGCTGTGTGAATTATTGAATGAATAACGACCCTTTGCATCGCTGTCTACGATCTGTTCGATTATATCCGTATCTATGTCAGTATATGTTTTTTTCAGAACTTCAATAATTATCGCAGTATCTGCCCACCCTCCGTTAAGATCTATATATTGGGGTTCTGTACTGTGTCTTAGAAGATAAGAAAGCTGCTTGCTTATGTTGGAAAGATTCATATGTCTTACCCCTTTCATTTTTGTTCCCGATTGAAGTTATTATACTTAATACCATATATTTTGTCAAGCATATACGGCAGATAATTTGTACATATCAGCTTACGTAAAAGTTATGCACATATATAAAATAAACATTTTATATATTGAAATTTTCCGTAATTTATGGTATATTTACTATGATGTATTTTTCTTCCATATATGGAAGTCTTAATCGTCATATAGCATTACTCCGTACGGATAGTGCTGTAATATATTTTCTTAGATAAAGGAGAAGATACCAATGGCAAAATTTACAGAAATTGAAAAGGTTATCGGAAGAGAAATCCTTGACTCAAGAGGAAACCCGACAGTTGAGGCTGAGGTTTATCTCGTTGACGGTACAGTAGGCAGAGGCACAGCTCCGAGCGGTGCATCAACAGGTGAGTTTGAGGCTCTTGAGCTTCGTGACGGTGAGGAAAGATACCTCGGAAAGGGCGTTCAGAAGGCTGTTGAGAATATCAACACAACTATCAATGATGTTCTTGTAGGTCTTGACGCTGCCGATACATATGCTGTAGATGCAGCTATGATTAAAGCTGACGGCACAAAGGATAAGTCAAAACTCGGTGCAAACGCTATTCTTGCAGTTTCGATCGCAGCAGCAAGAGCAGCAGCAAACAGCTATGAAATTCCGCTTTACAGATTCCTCGGCGGCGTTCAGGGAACAAAGCTCCCCGTTCCGATGATGAACATACTCAACGGCGGCGCACACGCTGACAGTGCTGTTGATACACAGGAATTTATGATTATGCCTGTAGGTGCTCCTACTTTCAAAGAGGGTCTCAGATGGTGTGCTGAAGTGTTCCATACACTTAAGAAGCTTATCAAGGAAATGGGCGACGTTACAGCTGTAGGTGACGAGGGCGGATATGCTCCCAACAACCTTAAGAGCGACGAGGAAGCAATTGAGAAAATTCTTGAGGCTATCAAGAAGGCAGGCTTTGAGCCGGGCAAGGACTTCATGATCGCTATGGATGCCGCTTCTTCTGAGTGGAAGAGCGAAAAGGGCAAAGGCTTCTATCATCAGCCGAAGTCAGGCAAAGACTTCACATCAGATGAGCTTATCGAGCATTGGGCAAGCCTTGTTGAGAAATATCCGATCATCTCAATTGAGGATGGTCTTGATGAAGAGGACTGGGAAGGCTGGCAGAAGATGACAGCTAAACTCGGCGGTAAAGTACAGCTTGTTGGTGATGACCTGTTTGTTACAAATACCGAAAGACTTGCTAAAGGTATTTCTATGGGTGCAGGTAACTCCATTCTTATCAAGCTCAACCAGATAGGTTCCGTATCTGAAACACTTGAGGCAATAAAGATGGCTCATAAAGCAGGCTACACAGCTATTTCCTCACACCGTTCGGGTGAAACAGCTGATACAACAATTGCTGATCTTGCAGTTGCACTTAATACTTGCCAGATCAAGACAGGTGCTCCGTCAAGATCCGAAAGAGTTGCTAAGTACAATCAGCTTCTCAGGATTGAAGAAGAACTCGGAGATGCAGCAGTATATCCGGGAATCAATGCTTTCAATGTAAAGAGATAATTGAGATTAAATAAAATAAATGCTCTGCGGTTATTATATGGTCGCAGGGCATTATTTTTATGTGTTTTATTGTACAAAAACAGGTATTTTATTATTTTGCGGGATGTGATAAAATATATGTAATATAAAAGATGGGGATAGGTATGAAAGTTAAAATATATGCAGGTCTTGTAAGAAGGATCATTTATGGAAGAAAATTAAAGGAAATGAATTTTTATTTACAGAAAGATGTAGGCGGAAAATATTACAGAAAGCATTATGACGACAATGACAAAGAGGGGATAAAGCATATAAGAAAGTTTTGCCGTCACAGATTTCTGCGATGCGTTTTGTGTGATGACAGCATGGAAAGGAGTACAACATACAGGGCAAATTTTTTTAAAACTAATAAGGGAATATTCGGAGGAGGAAAATATTATTTTTGTGCTTATTGCGGGCGTGTTCTGTCCAAACGTAAAGCTGCCGTTGATCATATCATACCTGTAGCTTTGGCTAACAGTTCTTTGAAGTATAGGAGAATGCTTACTGTGCGTGGAGTAAAAACAGTCAATGATGTACGTAATCTTGCGGCAAGCTGTTTTAAATGTAATTCAAAAAAAGGCTCAAGCGGCGGATTATGGATAATCAGGGGATATTTCGGAAAATCATGGATAAGAATGATGTTTAAGGAAATTATTTTACTGGTTATAGGAAGTGTTGTGCTGTATTATCTATATAAATTTTTGCTTGATATGGCTCTGTTTGATTTTATAATAATATAAGCAAAAGCCACTGTATCAAAATCCGACACAGTGGCTTAAATTTTTGAATTTATTATAGGAAATAACGGATAAAACTTATTTTAGCAGTCCGTGCTTTTCATAACTTGAAATTCTGACGGGACGGTTATCCTCATCAACAAATACAACTTTCGGAGAATGATTTTCAAGCTCCTCCGGAGTCATATCGGCATATGCCATGATTATTACACGGTCGCCTTTCTGCCCGGAACGTGCGGCAGCACCGTTGAGGCATATAACACCGCTTCCGGCTTCACCCTCTATAACATAGGTTTCAATTCGGCTTCCGCTGTTTACATTAACAATATGGACGTGTTCGTATTCATAAAGCCCGGCTGCTTTCATAAGGTCGGCGTCAATCGTTACACTCCCGACATAATTCAGCTCAGCCTGTGTAACTACGACACGGTGAAGCTTGCTTTTAAGTACAGATATTGTCATGTTGCACCGCCGTTTCCGATATCCTCTGTGAAGAAGTTATCTATAAGTCTTGTTTTTCCTATATATACCGCCATGGCACAAAGTGAGGGACGGTCAACTACAGTTATCTGCTGCATGGTTGCGGCATCAACAATCTTAACATAGTCGATCCTTGCAAGAGGTTCAGTCTGAATTTTTTCTTTCATTGCATTAAGTATAACCGTGCAGTCGGTTTCACCGTTCTGTACAAATTTTATTCCGAGTGCTATAGCTTGTGAGAGTATAAGTGCAGCCTTGCGTTCTTCTGTATTGAGGTACGTATTTCTCGAGCTTTTTGCAAGACCGTCAGCCTCACGCACGATAGGACAGCCGATTATTTCTATATTCATATTAAGATCATCGACCATATGTTTTATAACCGCAAGCTGCTGTGCATCTTTTTTGCCGAAATATGCACGGTCGGGCTGTACAATATTAAACAGTTTTGTTACGACCGTACATACTCCACGAAAATGAACAGGTCTGCTTAATCCGCATAATTCTTCTGTAAGCACAGTCATATCGACAAACGATGAGAAGTTTTTGTGATACATTTCATCAGGCTCAGGATTGAATATCAGGTCTGCACCATGCTCCTCGGCAATTTTGGCATCATGTTCAAGATCACGGGGGTAGCTGTCAAGATCCTCTGTAGGACCAAACTGCATCGGATTTACAAAAACAGAAACGACTGTACGGTCATTATCTCTTTTTGATGCATCCATAAGGCTTGCATGCCCTTCGTGGAGATAACCCATTGTAGGGACAAGACCTACACTGAGTCCCTCACTACGCCATTTTTTGACCTGTTCCCGTACATCTGCAACGGTTTTTACAATATTCATTTATTTTTTCCTCTTTCCTTTTTTATTTGTTCTATAACATCATCATCAACGGAATATGTATGTTCATCTGCCGGGAAGCTTCCCGATTCGGTTTCCTGTATATAAGCACTGAAGCCCTCACGCATAAGGCTGCCGACATCAGCAAATTTTTTGGCAAACTTCGGAGTATGTCCTGTTGTAAGACCAAGCATATCCTGATATACAAGTACTTGACCGTCACAAGCATTTCCGGCTCCTATTCCTATTGTCGGAATTGTCAGCTCCTTCGTTATGATTTCCGCAAGCTTTGCGGGTATACATTCAAGCACAACGGCACAGGCACCCGCCTCCTGTATCAGAAGTGCATCATCTATAATTTTTGCCGCACGTTCATAATTTTTTCCCTGAACCTTAAATCCGCCGAAAACATTTACGGATTGCGGTGTAAGTCCGAGATGACCCACAACGGGTATTGAAGAGTCGACTATGGCTTTTATCTGTTCGCATACTTCTGCACCGCCCTCAAGCTTGACAGCCTGAGCACCACCCTCTTTTATGAGTCGACCCGCATTTACAACGGCGTCATATACGCTTGTCTGATATGACATAAACGGCATATCTGCAACGACAAAGGCGTTTTTTGCACCCCTTGAAACTGCTTTTGTATGGTGGAGCATATCCTCCATGGTTACGGGCAGGGTATTGTCATATCCGAGCATGACCATACCGAGAGAATCCCCTACAAGTATAGAATTTACACCGCACTCATCCTCTATTCGTGCGGTTGTATAATCGTAAGCGGTAAGCATCGTGATTTTTTTACCCGATTGCTTCTGCGAAAGTAGGGTAGATACTGTATTTTTCATAATAAAGACTCCCTTTTTGATGTTACTGTTCCTCACGGATACAATACATCCTATAGTATGGCACAATTTTGCGGAAAATTCAAGTATCGGAGTGTAATTTTACTTATTTACTGTTTAAACAAAATATAAAAAAGAACGGGTACAGTTATAATTATTGAGAAAATACATATAATATAAAAAATATACTATATGGTGGTGGAAGATTTGCCAAAATATAACAGTAGTAATATGTCAGAGGTCGCAAAGACGGCGGCGGATATTTCCGATTCCGTAAAAGGAAGTTGGTTAGCCGACAAAATAAAAAAATACAGGACGTACATTATATCAATTGCAATTGCTTTAGGCGTCGGAGTGCTTGGCGGCATAATAACTTCCCTTGGTATGCCGCGATTTTCACAACTCACACAGCCGCCCCTGTCACCTCCGCCGTTTCTGTTTCCTATAGTATGGACAGTGCTGTATACCCTTATGGGAATAGGTGCGGCAAGGATTTATATTAAAAATGATAAAAAGCTGTCGAAAGAGCTTCTTATTTATGCAGTGCAGCTGTTTTTTAATTTCTTCTGGACAGTATTCTTTTTCGGATTTGGTGCTTATCTGTTTTCATTTATATGGATAGCGGCATTATGGGCATTGGTTCTTGCTATGATAATAAGTTTTTATAAGAAAGATAAAATATCCGGTCTTATACAGATACCGTATCTTTTATGGCTGGCTTTTGCGGCTTATCTGAATTTTGGAATATATTTATTGAACAGATAGATAGGGTAAAATAAATACTGTCGCACAGGTGAAAAGCCACCGTGTACGACAGTATTTTTTGATTGGTATTTAAAAGTTTGTGTAAATCAAACTACACCCTGAGCGATCATTGTGTCTGCAACTTTAACGAAGCCGGCAATATTTGCACCTGCAACATAGTTGCCCTCAAGATTATATTTCTTTGCAGCGTCTGCAATGTTATGGTAAATATTAACCATGATCTGCTGAAGTTTAGCATCAACCTCTTCAAATGTCCATGAAAGTCTTTGACTGTTCTGTGACATCTCAAGTGCTGATGTAGCAACGCCGCCGGCGTTTGCAGCCTTGCCGGGAACAAAGTAAACGCCCGCATCCTGGAATTTCTTTGTAGCCTCAAGGGTTGTAGGCATATTTGCACCCTCTGCAACAGCAATAACGCCATTCTTGATGAGGTTGTCGGCAGCCTCGACATCAAGCTCGTTCTGTGTAGCACAGGGGAGAGCTATATCGCAGGGGATAGTCCACATAAACTTGCCCTCATGGTATTCGGAATCGGGACGATAATTCTTATATTCTGTAAGCCTTGCTCTCTTAACTTCCTTGATTTCCTTGACTGCCGCAACGTCAATTCCCTTCGGATCGTAAATCCAGCCTGTTGAATCAGAAAGTGTAACAACGTTAGCACCGAGCTGCTGAGCCTTCTGTGTAGCATAGATTGCAACATTACCTGCACCGCTTATGCATACCGTCTTACCCTTAATATCTATATCATGATCCTTGAGAAGCTCTTCCGTGATATAGAGAAGACCATATCCCGTAGCCTCCGTACGAGCGAGAGAACCGCCGAATGTAAGACCCTTGCCTGTCAGAACACCCTCGTAACAATCTCTTATTCTCTTATACTGACCGAATAGGTAACCTATCTCTCTGCCGCCTACACCGATATCGCCTGCCGGTACGTCTGTATCTGCACCGATATGTCTGTAAAGCTCTGTCATAAAGCTTTGGCAGAATGCCATAACCTCTCTGTCGCTCTTGCCCTTAGGATCAAAGTCAGCGCCGCCCTTGCCGCCGCCTATGGGAAGACCTGTCAGTGAATTTTTAAAGATCTGCTCAAAGCCGAGGAATTTGATTATACCGAGGTTTACAGACGGGTGAAGCCTTAAACCGCCCTTATAGGGACCTATAGCACTGTTGAACTGGATACGGAAACCGCGGTTTACCTGTACCTTACCGTTGTCGTCAACCCACGGTACTCTGAACATGAGCTGTCTTTCAGGCTCGGTAATTCTTTCAAGGATACTTTCCTTCTGATACTGGGGGTTAGCCTCAATAACGGGTTCGAGAGATTCGAGAACTTCTTTTACAGCCTGTACAAATTCGGGCTGTGCCGGGTTTTTTTCGATTACTTTTTCAAGTACATCGCTTACATATGACATCTTTGTCACTCCTTAGATTTAATGAAATTTTTTTATAATGCACTTGCACAATTTCCATGCGGAAACTGAATGTGTTATGCACCTTTGCGTAGCATTCGACGCAATAATCATTGTATCATACTTTAGTCGGATAATCAAGTAAAATTTTCCTTAATTTTGAAAGATTTAATAAAAAACTTGCATATCATTCTTGTGATTTATCGTATTTGCTTTCCGTGTCCCGAACTGAACTGCATTTCGGATCAAACTGTTCTTTTATATCCTATCAATTTTGTGCAAAAAGGTGTAAAAATTAATAAAAAAACCTTAATATATTGTTGTTTATGTCAAAAAATAATTCAATCGGGATAATTGCTTGCTTAAATAGTCCGAGGTGTTGTATAATTAGGTGTAGTTGTTTTTTGATTTCGATTTTCAGTGAGGATTGTCCGCACTGTATCGAGCGTACATTGAAGGGAGAAATATTTATGGAAAAGTCAGAGCTTCTTTACGAGGGAAAGGCAAAAAAGGTATATTCTACGGCAGATCCCGAGCTTTACATCGTTGAGTATAAGGATGATGCTACAGCATTCAATGGTCTTAAAAAGGGATCGATAACCGGCAAGGGTGTTGTCAATAACAGAATGTCCGATTTTATGTTCAGGCTCCTTGAGGAAAAGGGAATACATACTCATTATGTTGAGGAGCTTAATGACAGAGAAACAGTTGTAAAGAAAGTAAAGATAGTACCCCTTGAGGTGATTATAAGAAATAAGGCGGCCGGCTCTATGGCTAAACGTCTCGGTCTTGAGGAGGGTATGGAGCTTAAGACAACCGTTCTTGAATTTTCCTATAAGGATGACGAGCTTGGCGATCCGCTTATAAATTCCTATCATGCGGTTGCAATAGGTGCGGCAAGCTGGGAGGATATTGACACCATAAGCAAAATGGCTCTTGATATAAATAAGTATATGGTAGAGTTTTTTGAAAGCGTTGGAGTAGAGCTTATCGACTTTAAGCTTGAATTTGGTAAGACATCAAGCGGTGAGATAATACTTGCGGATGAGATTTCTCCCGACACCTGCCGTTTCTGGGATATAAAGACCCATGAGAAGCTTGATAAGGATCGTTTCCGCCGTGATCTCGGAGGAGTAGAGGAAGCATATGCGGAAATGATGCGAAGAATAGGTCTTGGAAACTAAGCTTTAAGAGTGTGGGGTGAACTCTTTGGAAATTGATTCACAGGAGTATTTTTCCGAGGAGCTGCATGAGGAATGCGGCGTATTCGGAATATACGGAGATGACAGTCTTTCTCCGGCTTATGCCTGTTATAACGGACTTCTTGCTTTGCAGCACAGAGGTCAGGAAAGTTGTGGCATAGCTGTAAATGACAGGGGTGTTGTATCCGGATATAAAAATATGGGACTGGTGAGCGAAGTATTTAGTAATGAAGTGCTAAATTCGCTCAGCGGTCAGATGGCTATATCTCATGTTAGGTATTCTACGGCAGGCGGCAGTGTGCGTGAAAACTCACAGCCGCTTGTTATGCGTTATGTAAAGGGAACACTTTCCATTGCACATAACGGTAATCTTACAAATGCCTATGATTTACGCAGAGAGCTTGAGATGCGCGGTGCGATTTTTCAGACAACAATAGATTCCGAGGTCATTGCATATCTTATAGCGAGAGAAAGGGTTAAATCCGGTTCCGTTGAGGCAGCCGTCGAACGTACAATGGGACAAATTGACGGTGCATATTCACTTTTGGTGATGAGTCCGCAGAAGATTATTGCAGCCCGTGACCCTCACGGCTTCCGACCGCTTTGTATGGGCAAACTCGGAAACAGCGTTGTATTTGCCTCCGAAAGCTGTGCACTTGCAGCCTGTGGGGCAGAATTTGTGCGTGATATAGAACCCGGGGAAATAGTTGTTGTTGACGAAAACGGAACACATTCCATAAAAACCCGTATGAATAAGGCTGTGAAAAAATCCCTTTGTGTTTTTGAGTATATTTATTTTGCAAGGACAGATTCCGAGATAGACGGAATAAGCGTATACGGGGCGAGGAAGGAAGCCGGAAGAATACTTGCAAGGGAATTTCCCGTTGAAGCGGATATAGTTATCGGTGTTCCCGAATCCGGAATAGATGCCGCTATCGGCTACAGTGAGGAATCGGGTATTCCGTATGAAAAAGGTATAGTTAAAAACGGATACATAGGAAGAACTTTTATAAAACCGACACAGAAGGAAAGAGCTAAAAGTGTACGCCTTAAGCTTAATCCGCTGAGATCTGTTCTTGAGGGAAAAAGGGTGGTTGTTATAGATGACTCAATTGTCCGGGGAACTACCTGTGACAGAATTGTAAAAATGCTGAGAAATGCAGGAGCAAAGGAAGTGCATTTACGCATAAGCTCACCGCCTTTTATATGGCCGTGCTTTTACGGAACGGATATCCCGAGCAGAGGGGAGCTTATTGCGGTCAAGCATACAATAGATGAAATATGTGAGCTTACGGGGGCTGACTCTCTCGGTTTTCTTCCTCCGGATAAGCTCGGAGATATGCTTGAGGGACAGAATACCGGATTTTGCGATGCCTGTTTTTCCGGAAATTACCCGACAAAAATTCCCAAAAAAATGCTTGAGGGAAAGGAACGGGGCGGTGTGGATTTTGATAAGAAGATCACCCGTGAAAAATTCGATAAATCAGTATGTCAGGGTAAAGAGGCGTAGTACCCGATAATTTTCAGAGAGGTGTATGGTTAATGAGAGATACATATGAATCACCGCTTTCTTCAAGATATGCGGATAAGGAAATGAAATATATATTTTCTCCGGATAAGAAATTCAGGACATGGAGAAGGCTCTGGATCGCTCTTGCGGAGGCGGAGCGTGAGCTTGGTCTTGACATTACACAGGAGCAGATAGACGAGCTTAAGGCTCATGCCGATGATATAAATTACGAGGTTGCCGAGGAGAGAGAAAAGCTGGTTCGTCATGATGTCATGTCGCACGTTTATGCTTATGGTGTTCAATGTCCCAATGCAAAGGGTATAATCCACCTTGGGGCTACATCCTGCTATGTGGGCGACAATACCGATGTTATAATAATGACCGAGGCTTTGAAAATAGTAGAGAAAAAGCTTGTGGGTACAATCCGTATGCTTTCTGAGTTTGCAGATAAATATAAGTCTCTGCCAACGCTTGCATACACTCATTTTCAGCCTGCACAGCCCACCACCGTCGGCAAAAGAGCTACACTGTGGATACAGGATCTTCTGATGGATCTTGAGGATGTTCAGTATGTCCTCGGCGGAATGAAGCTTTTGGGATGTAAGGGAACAACAGGTACACAGGCGAGCTTCCTTGAGCTTTTTGACGGCGACCATGAAAAATGCAAAAAGCTTGATAAGCTTATTGCCGAAAAAATGGGTTACAGTGACTGTTTTGCAGTATCGGGACAAACCTATTCGAGAAAGCTTGACAGTCGTGTCCTCAATGTTCTTGCGGGAATTGCACAGAGTGCGGCAAAGTTCTCAAATGACATAAGACTGCTTCAGCATATGAAAGAGATAGAGGAGCCGTTTGAGAAAAATCAGATCGGTTCGTCTGCAATGGCGTATAAACGTAATCCTATGCGTTCGGAGCGTATGGCTTCACTCGCAAGATATGTAATGGCGGATGTGCTGAACCCGTATATTACAGCGGCAACACAGTGGTTTGAAAGAACGCTTGACGACTCGGCAAATAAGAGATTGAGCATACCGGAGGCGTTTCTTGCCGTTGATGCTATACTTAATCTCTATATGAATGTAAGTAACGGTCTGGTTGTATATGATAAAGTAGTAACTGCACATCTTAAGGATGAGCTTCCGTTTATGGCGACCGAAAATATCATGATGGATGCGGTAAAGAGAGGTGGTGACAGACAAGAACTGCACGAAAAAATCAGAGAACATTCAATGGCAGCTTCACGTGTAATCAAAGCTGATGGGGGAAAGAATGATCTTCTTGAAAGAATAGCGGGAGATCCTTCATTCGGAGTTACGCTTGAAGAACTTGAATCAATTCTTCTTCCCGAAAAATATGTTGGAAGAGCACCGCAGCAAACAGAAGATTTTTTAAAGGAAACGGTTGCTCCGGCACTTGCACAATATGAAGATATAAAAACAGAAACAGCAGAAATAAATGTATAATTAATTTAAGGGGTGTTTATTATGGTACAATCAAATATTTTTAATACCACATCTGCTCATAGTGTAACAAAACAGATGGGTTGTTTTTCGGTAATTGAATACGGAAGAGATCTTTCGGTAAAACCGGAGTCGGCTCAGACTGCCTATTTTATGAGTAAAATGGGTGTACATAAAAAGCAGGTTGTAGCGGATCTCAACAATTCGGGTATTATACTTCAGGCGGGAGCAATGCAGATTATTTCCGGTAATGTTGAGGTTGCTACAAATGTAAAGGGTGCGGGAGATCTTTTCAAAAGACTGGTCGGCGGTGCGGTAACCGGAGAAAGTGCTATAAAGCCGAGATACACCGGAACAGGTCAGGTTATTTTTGAACCGACATATAAATATATCCTTCTTGAGAATCTTGCCGACTGGAACGGTGCCATGACGATTGAGGATGGATTATTTCTTGCTTGTAATGATACCGTCGATATGAAGGTTACTGCAAGATCGAGCTTTTCCTCGGCCGTTGCCGGAGGAGAGGGACTTTTCAATAATACGATGATAGGACAGGGAATAGTTGTCCTTGAAAGTCCCGTGCCGTCAACGGAGCTCATGGTATTTGATCTTAATAATGATGTCCTTAAGATAGACGGAAATATGGCAATAGCATGGTCGCAAAGCCTTAACTTTACAGTAGAACGCACGACAAAAACTCTTGTCGGTTCTGCCGCTTCGGGTGAGGGTCTTGTCAATGTTTACAGGGGTACGGGACGTGTTCTTGTTGCTCCGGTGTGATTGCACGGAACAGATTTACCCGTTAAATACCGTGCAAATTAAAAATAATGTTTGGAACGAAAGGTAGGCAAAAAAATGGTAAGAGCAATAGTCGGTGCCAACTGGGGCGATGAGGGTAAGGGAAAGATTACGGATATGCTTGCTCAGGATTCGGATATGGTTATCCGTTTCCAGGGAGGCAGCAATGCCGGTCATACCATAATAAATAATTACGGAAAATTTGCACTTCATCAGCTCCCGTCCGGGGTATTTAATGAAAAGACAACCAACATAATCGGTAACGGAGTTGCCCTCAGTGTTGAAAATCTTATAAAGGAAATTAACTCTCTTATTAATAGCGGAGTCCCGAAGATGCATATACTTGTATCGGACAGGGCACAGATAGTTATGCCGTATCATGTTCTTTTTGACTGCTATGAGGAGGAAAGACTTTCTTCAAGAAGCTTCGGTTCTACAAAATCAGGTATAGCTCCGTTTTATTCGGATAAGTTTTCAAAAATCGGTTTTCAGGTAAATGAGCTTTTTGATGATGAAGAGGGACTCAGGGATAAGCTGGAAAGAATACTTGAGGTAAAAAATGCTATAGTAACCAATGTGTATCACAAGGAACCCGTAAGTGCGGATGAGATGTTTGAAAAGCTTATGGAATATAAAGAGGCTCTTGCACCTTATGTTGCAAATACCTTTGATATTGTGCATGATGCGGTGATAAGCGGAAAGAATATTCTTCTTGAGGGGCAGCTCGGCTCACTTAAGGATACCGATTTCGGAATCTACCCTATGGTAACATCATCGAATACGATAGCCGGCTATGGTGCGGTAGGTGCAGGCGGTATCCCGCCGTATGAAATTAAAGATATTATAACAGTTGTAAAGGCATATTCAAGCTCTGTCGGAGCAGGTGAGTTTGTCAGCGAAATATTCGGAGAGGAAGCGGAGAATCTTCGCAAAAGAGGAGGCGACGGCGGAGAATACGGAGCAACAACAGGCAGACCCAGAAGAATGGGTTGGCTTGACCTTGTTGCAACACGCTACGGCTGTAAGGTTCAGGGTGCTACGCAGGTTGCGTTTACCGTACTTGATGCACTCGGATATCTTGACGAAATTCCCGTTTGTGTCGCATATGAGCTTGACGGTGAAAAAATAGATTATTTCCCGTCCACGACAAAACTCAAGAGAGCAAAGCCTGTTCTTGAGGTATTGCCGGGCTGGAAATGCGATATAAGAGGAATAAGAAAATATGACGAGCTGCCGGAAAATTGCCGGAGGTATATTGAATTTGCGGAAAAGGCAGTCGGTGTTCCTTTTACAATGATTTCAAACGGTCCCAAGCGTGAGGATATAATTTACAGATAAGCCGGAGGGATTTGTATGTGCGGTATTGTTGGTTATATTGGCTATGAGCAGGCAGGTCCGTTTCTCCTTGACGGACTCGAAAAGCTCGAATACAGAGGTTACGATAGTGCCGGAGTATGTCTGAATGACGGAAATGAGCTTGTTGTAAAAAAAGCAAAGGGAAAGCTCAGGGTACTTAAAGAGCTTACAAATGATGGTGGGGAACTCAAAGGTACGGTTGGAATAGGTCATACAAGGTGGGCAACACATGGTGAGCCGTCCGATGTAAATGCACATCCTCATCTCAGCGAATCGGGCAGATTTGCCGTTGTTCATAACGGAATTATAGAAAATTATCAGCAGTTTAAGGATTATCTGACTTCAAAGGGCGTTGTATTTTGTTCTATGACAGATACAGAGGTTATAGTTCAGCTCATTGAATATTATTATAAAGGCGATCTCATAGACGCTGTAATAAAGGTTCTCGAAAAGCTTGAAGGTTCCTATGCACTCGGTGTTATCAGCAAGGAAAATCCGGATGAAATCATAGCTGTCAGGAAAGAGAGTCCCCTCATAATCGGTCTTGGTGAAAAGGAAAACTTTATTGCTTCCGATGTTACTGCTATTCTCTCAAGAACGAGAAAAATATATCGTCTTGAAAATAATGAAATAGCAATTCTCAGCCGTGAGGGCGTTAAAATTATAAATACCGATAAGGAAGAAATTCATAAAGATGCTGAAACCGTTAATTGGGATATAAATGCCGCCGAAAAGGGCGGATATGAGCATTTTATGTTCAAGGAAATTATGGAGCAGCCAAAGGCGATAAGAGATACCATAAGCCCGAGGATCAAGAACGGAAGGGTCGTTCTTGATGATATAAAAATTACGCCGCAGCAGCTTAAAAATTTTACCAAAATAAATATAATTGCCTGCGGTTCTGCATATCATGTCGGAGTTGTTGCTAAATATATTTTTGAGAAAATGCTGAGGATACCGGTTGAAGTTGATCTTGCTTCGGAATTCCGTTACCGTGACCCTATCATCAATGACAGGGTACTGACGATTGTTATAAGTCAGTCGGGAGAAACGGCTGATACCAAGGAAGCTATGAAAGAAGCACAACGCAGAGGTTCCCATGTTATTTCCGTTGTAAATGTCGTCGGAAGTGCCATTGCTGTTGAATCCGATGAGGTTATTTACACATGGGCGGGTCCGGAAATATCTGTTGCCACTACAAAGGCATACAGTACACAGCTTGCGGTTATTTATCTTATGGCTTTGTATTTCGGCGATATACTCGGCACTATAGTGGAGGATGAATATAAGGCTCTCGTAAATGAACTCGAACGGCTTCCCGAAAAAGTAGAAAGTATCTTGCAGCATAAGGAAAAAATACAGTACCTTGCATCGAAATATTTTAACAGCAGGGATATATTCTTTATCGGAAGAAACATAGATTATGCACTTTCGCTTGAAGGCTCACTCAAGCTTAAGGAAATATCATATATTCACAGTGAGGCATATGCCGCAGGTGAACTTAAACACGGAACAATTTCACTTATTGAAGACGGAACACCGGTGATTGCTCTTGCTACGCATGAGGAGCTTATAGGAAAGATAGTAAGTAATATAGAGGAAGTAAAGACGAGAGGGGCACAGGTTATATGTATAGCCTGTGATAATCATCCCGAAATGGAGAACATAGGGCAGACGATATTTATACCGAAGGTATGCGATATGCTTTTGCCGTCCCTTGCTGTTATACCTTTGCAGCTTTTCGCGTATTATGTTGCTTCGCTTAAGGGTTGTGATATTGATAAGCCGAGAAACCTTGCAAAATCGGTAACCGTGGAATAAATTGGTATAAATATGCAAAAGGATATACTAACGAGAGAGGCTGATTGAAATGGAAACAAAGCATGAAAAGGTTCTTATTCTTGATTTTGGCGGACAGTACAGCCAGCTTATAGCAAGAAGAGTCAGGGAATGTAATGTTTATTGTGAGCTTTTACCCTATACGACTCCTGTTGAAAAGATCGAGGACGGAGGATATAAGGGAATTATATTCTCCGGCGGACCAAATAGTATATATGACGAAAATTCTCCGAAATGTGATGAGAAGGTTTTTGAGCTTGGAATACCTGTTCTCGGAATATGCTACGGTGCACAGCTTATGGCACATATCCTCGGGGGCAAGGTTAGCAGCAGTGAGATAAAGGAATACGGAAAGACTGATGTTGAATTTAATCTTTCGTCGCTGCTTTTCCATCAGGCTCAACAGAAGAATGTTTGTTGGATGAGCCATACGGATTATATTTCCGAGGTACCTCACGGATTTAAGGTCACGGCTATTTCCGATAACTGTCCTGTTGCCGCTATAGAGGATATCAAGCGTTATTTCTTTGCTGTTCAGTTTCATCCGGAGGTAAATCATACTGTTGAGGGTATGCTGTATCTTCGTAATTTCCTCTATAATGCCTGCGGCTGTACAGCTGATTGGAAGATGAGCAGCTTTGTTGAGGATACCGTTGCAAAGCTCAGGGAACAGATAGGGGATAAGAAGGTATTCTGTGCACTCTCCGGCGGGGTGGATTCTTCCGTTGCTGCTGTGCTTGTACACAGGGCAGTCGGAAAGCAGCTTACCTGTGTTTTTGTTGACCACGGTCTTCTGCGTAAAGACGAGGGTGACAGTGTCGAAAGAGTATTCAAAGAGCAGTTTGACATGAATCTCATAAGGGTAAATGCACAGGAGAGATTTCTTTCCAAACTTTACGGAGTGACAGATCCGAATGAAAAAAGAAAAATAATCGGCGAGGAATTTATAAGAGTATTTGAGGACGAGGCTAAAAAGCTCGGTCAGATAGATTTACTGTGTCAGGGTACTATTTATCCCGATGTTGTTGAAAGCGGAGTCGGTGATGCGGCAGCAATCAAGCCGCACCATAATGTCGGTGCACTTCCGGAAAATATCGGTTTTGAGGGTATAATTGAGCCGCTCAGATATCTCTTTAAGGACGAAGTACGAAAAGCCGGTCTTGAGCTTGGAATACCTGAATTTCTTGTATGGCGTCAGCCGTTCCCGGGTCCGGGACTTGCTATCCGTATTATCGGTGATATTACAGACGAAAAGCTTGTAATTCTCAGAGAAGCAGATGCTATTATGCGTGAGGAATTTGCAAATAACGGACTTGATAAAACTACACATCAGTATTTTACTGTTCTTACCAATATCCGCAGCGTGGGCGTAATGGGTGACGGCAGAACATATGACAATACTATTGCCCTCCGTGCCGTTACAACCGATGATTTTATGACAGCGGACTGGGCAAGAATACCTTATGATGTTCTCGAAAAAATTTCTAACAGAATTATTAATGAGGTTAAGGGTGTTAATCGTATCGTTTACGATATCACATCCAAGCCGCCTGCTACTATTGAGTGGGAATAACGCACTTGTCACAGGACAAGGCTATTTTTTCAAAAAATCTTGCCCTTAAATAAAGGATAGACCTTAGGAGTAAACGACTCTTAGGGTCTATTTTTTTGTGCATAGAGCGACGAAAAACCTTGAAAACACGGCATTTTGACAATAAAATTCTTGTTTTATTGCTATTGCGACTTTGCAAATGCCCCTACTTTGAGGGCTTGCAAGGGACAAGAAATTTTTACAAAATGGATTTTGCAATAACAAAAAATGTCTTAGGGCAAACCCATTTATCCTAATTCGGGACAAGTTCACTATCCTCATCAATTAAGAAATGGCAATAGAGTTGACCAACAGTTACAATAATTTTATTTGTGATGTATTTATAAAAAGCAAAACGGTTAGGGAATTAGTGGCTAGTCTAGTAAAAAATTGGTAATAAGCAAAAACATCTTAATCAAATCGACTAAAAATAAAAAAAGATAAAATTAAGATAATTGAATTTTATTATAAGAGGAGTAATAAAAGTTATGAAGGTGTGTAAATTTTGTAGCACGAAGAATCAGGATTCTGCAACTGTTTGCTCATCTTGCGGAGGAGATGATTTTAAGTATGAGTGTGCGAATTGTGGTACTGTATTCGAGGAAGGCAATTTTTGTCCAAAGTGTGGTGTAAAAGCTGGTGCAAAAGCCAAAAAATGTCCTAATTGTGGTGCTGAATACTATTCTGTTGCTTGCCCAGATTGTGGATGTACTAATAATACTGGTAAAACCACCGTGGTTTATGTCAATACATCAAATCAACTGGTAAAAAAGAGGAAGACTTGGCTTTGGATTTTGGGTTGGATTTTTATTTTTCCTGTTCCACTTACAATTCTAATGATAAGGAATCAAAGTTTGAACAAAAGGGTAAAAATAAGTATAATTTCCATTGCTTGTATTCTTTACATTAGTATTGCAGTAGTCGGTGCTTTGGGTAATAATAGCAACAGTACTACAAATTCTAAAAAAGTTGTCTCACAACCTGCTATTTCGGAAGAACCTTTACAATCTGCTGGGTCGGAAAAAGCAAGTAGCAATAATGAAAATAAGGTAGCAGAACCCCAAAAGATAGTTGATGACGAAGTGGTAAATGGATTTTTGAGCGAATGTAAATTTGATTATGGGAAGATTGATAAAGGCAATATTAGGACTAAATTTTTCATCCATGTAAATGGCTGCTGGACGGAATTGTTAAATAGCAATACGGATGCGTTAATTATAACTATAAATGGATATCATATTGACAACATTAATGAAGAAGAAGTGCTGGAAGCATTTAAGATGGTTGGACAGACAATCAACGGAAATGAATATGATACTGAATTAGAAGAAGTTATTAATGGATTGTTGGCACACGATACAGATATATACGGAGGGATTGTTGGAAATCTTAATTACAAATTCTATCCTTTTGTACAGTTATCAAAAGGGGTATTTGAAAGTCGAATTGAGATAAGTACCGTAAAGTATAACGTGGAGTAAGCAGATATCGGAGGATAAGCTACACAAATTGATGAATCTTGCTCAGAAACCCAATGAAGGATAATGATCTTCTTTGTGTTTATATCAATAGTTCGTTTTCCGTGGCAACATATTGGCAACAAAAAATCGGATATCGTATGCTTTACCGATAATACGAATAATGTATGAACGCTCTGCTAAAATTCATAAACAAACTTGTTTAGAATGGATTTTAAGGGGGCGAGTGAGAATAATCAAAAAATGACGGGGCTGTCGCAGTAAGAAAAGCGGCAGCCCGAAAAATATGCAAAAAATAGCAGCCGGACTATGAAAAATCCGGCTGTTGGTGTAAAATAGAAGTATGAACAAACACAACTATAGTAAACGACAAATAAAACAACCTATTTAAAAGCCGAAGAGAAGGTGTATAAGCGGTGTGAAGTTATATCCGTGAGAATTATGCTACGGCTCATCAAAATCCGCATTGTCCGCCCACATCTCGCACTGCTCTATAACAGTCTCAACTGCATCATTTTCACCGTCCGGAGGATACCTGTGGTGCCTGAGCAGACCTCGTATCATCATTCGCATATTTGCCCTCGCACTGTCACGCTTCTGCCAGTCAATCGTGCGGTTCTTACGGAGGGTATCTGCAAGCTCTTTTGTGATGGCTATCAGTTCTTCGTTTTCGTAAAAATCCCTGACTGCCTGCGGCTTTGTAAGTGCATCATAAAAGGCAAGTTCTTCTGCTGTCAGACCCAGCTCCTTTCCTGCTTCCTTTGCTTCACTGATCTGCCTTGCAATATTAAGCATTTCCTCAATAACTTCTTCATTCGTCAACATACCGTTAAGATAACGATTTATCACACTCTGCATAATTTCACTGAATTTCTGTGATTTAACAAGGTTGGTACGCTGATATATATGCACCTGTTCCGCAATCAGTCTTTTTAACAGTTCAACAGCAAGATTTTTCTCCTTCATCTTTGATATTTCTTCAAGAAACTGTGGGTCAAACAGTGAAAACTCCTGTTTCTTGTCCGAAAACAGATTGATTACTCCGTCACTCTTTATACTTTGCTTCAGCAACTCATTAATTTTTGCGTTGATGTCCCTAAGTGACAGCTTCTTCTCTCTGCCCTGATTAAGGATACGCATAAGCAGCACACGCACCGCCTCAAAAAATGTCGCTTCAATCCGTTCATTTTTCTGTGCGACAGAGGAACATAGCGAAAGGGATTGCTTCAACAATAGTGCTTCCTTTTGGTAAAGCTCTCTTTCCTTTTCCTTACTTCTGTCCATGAGGAAATTGACAGCTCCCGTAATCGTTCTGCCGGCTGTCAGCTCGTCAGTATCAAAGAAAGCGGAATAGTCATAGCCATGCAGCAAATCCTGACATACACTCAGTTTTTCCAAAAACTTCGGATAGGCTGCACTCGTTATATCCATGTTACCGTAATTCTTTCGGTCACGAACGGTATAATCATTCATTGCCTGTTTAAGTGCGGCGGCAATCCCCACATAATCAACAACTAAGCCGCCCTCCTTATCACCGAAAACACGGTTTACACGTGCGATAGCCTGCATAAGATTGTATCCTGCCATTGGCTTATATACATACATTGTCGCAAGGGAAGGCACATCAAAGCCTGTCAGCCACATATCCACAACAATAGCTATTTTAAGCGGGCTGCTGTTATCCTTAAATTTCTCCGCCAGTTCTTCCTTGTGCCGTTTGTTACCGATGATTCCCTGCCATTCCTCAGGATCCTTGTTTGAAGAGGTCATTACAACTGCTACTTTTTCCGTCCATGTGGGGCGAACCTTAAGAATCTGTTTGTAAATTTTCATTGCAACAGCCCTTGAATAGGCAACAATCATTGCTTTGCCGGTGAGGAAATTTGCACGATAGTTTTCGTAATGGTCAAGAATATCATCAACAAGCGATTTTATTGTGTCCTCGTGTCCTAATATTGCCTCCATTTGTGCAAGCTCACGTTTGCTCTGCTCTATAACATCAGGGTCGGAATTCTGTGCCATGATGTCATATTCCGTATCTATCATGCGGAGTGTTGTTTCGTCTAATTTCAGCTTCATAACACGGCTTTCGTAATATACGGGTCGTGTTGCTCCATCCTCGACAGCCTGTGTCATGTCGTAAATGTCGATATAATCCCCGAAAACCTCACGGGTATTTCTATCCTTTGCAGAAACCGGTGTACCCGTAAAGCCTATGTAGGTCGCATTGGGGAGTGTGTCACGGATAATACGGGCAATCCCCTTTTTCTTGCGTCCGGTTATATTTTTCAATTTAGTTTTATCTGCCGACATCTCAAATGAGGATATGTCGTAATCCTCTCCGAGTCCGTACTGTCCCCTGTGTGCCTCGTCCGCCATTACTACAATGTTTCTCCTCTTTGAAAGCGGTTCGCCCGATTCCTCAAATTTCTGCATTGTCGTAAAAATAATACCGTTGGCTTTTCTGCCCTCAATCAGTGTTTTGAGATGTTCACGGCTTTCTGCGTGTACAGGTTCCTGACGGAGAAAGTCTTTGCATTTTGCAAATTGTGAATACAACTGATCGTCAAGGTCGTTTCTGTCTGTTATTACAACTATCGTAGGACTTTTCAGCTCGGATTGCAGAAGATGAGCATAGAACACCATTGACAGTGATTTTCCGCTGCCCTGTGTATGCCAGAATACTCCGCCCTTACCGTCTGTAGCTGTTGCCTTTTTTGTAGACTCCACAGCCTTTTTGACAGCAAAATACTGGTGATATCCCGCAAGTATCTTTGACTGTCCGAGTCCCTCGTTGGAGAAAAGTATGAAATTTTTGAAAATATCAAGAAGTCGGTCTTTTTGAAAAATTCCCTCAAAAAATGTTTCATAGGCAAGGAAGGAATTATCCTCATAGCTGCCGTCAACGGTTTTCCACTGCATATAGCGGTCTTCGCCGGATGTTATTGTTCCGGCTTTAGTTGTTGACATATCGCTAATTACGCAAATCTGATTATATATAAACATAGAGGGTATAGCATGGGTGTAGTTGCGTATCTGTGTATAGGCCTCGGAAGCATCAGTTTCCTCACGTGTGGGAGATTTCAGCTCCATAAGCACCACAGGCAGACCGTTAATAAATATCAGTACATCCGGACGTTTTTCTTCATTCTCGATATATGTCCATTGATTTGCAACTATAAAGGAATTATTTTCGGGGTTATCATAATCGACAAGATAGCAAAGAGCAGCTCTCTGCTCGCCGTTTTTGGTATAGCGTACTTCAATGCCGTTTTGCAGATAATCCGTAAAGACGGCATTTTTCTGTGTAAGCTCCCCATTTTCAAAATTCCTCAGTTTATAGAGTGCATCGGCAATGGCATCCTCGGGGAGATTCGGATTGAGTTCCCTTATTTGGCTCTCTAATATATCATCATATAATGGGCTGCGAAAATCACGCTCTATATCAGGTCCATATACGTGGGTATAATCCATTTCTTCAAATAATCTTATAATAGTGTTTTCGTAATCGGATTCGGTATAGGACATTTTATCAACTCCTTTTTAAATACATTCTCCGTTTTTATCATTTCGTGTCATAAACGATAATTTAGCGGCTTAGAGGTCAATGTTCGAAACATCAAGTTCCCCGGACATCAGCTTTGGAAGCAGACTATCCCTTAATTGAGATAGACTTTGATTTTCGAGTTGGTTGTTTATAATAGTATCAAACATAGGTAGTGTTATAGAAGAAAACGCAACGTTTACTTCCTTTGATGGTAATAACACCTTGGAAGCCTTGATTTCTGTTGAGGATAAATTAACTTGAACACCGCTGTTTGCTCTGCTACGAAGGTCGGTAAGAAAATCTTTGCTGTTAGTGAGTAAATAGATGAAAGGGTATGTAATACCTTTATATCCATTTGCCCGGAGATGCCCAACCCGTTGGTTGACGATGTATTCGTTATCTATTGGCATAATGGCAGTGTTTCCTAATATAGCGACATTATCTTTCATATCCGTCATAGCCATAAGGATGTCGCCTTTTTTTAGAACGAACCTTTCCAACTTAGAGGCAAGTTCCTTTGGAAACCAACTTTTTGTTCCGTCAGGAATAAAGCCACCCCCACGAGCAATATGTCCTTGCTTGAACACTTGATAACTATTGGAAGTTTGTGCATTAAGAAGTTCTTCGCTCTTGAAAGCATAACCGTTTTGAAAGTCTATTATTTTTTCAAATGATGCAACTTCCCAATCGAGTGGCATATTACCGCCAAAAGGCAAAAAGTCGACAAACCATGCTTCAAATAGTGCCTGAGCTTGCTGCTCTAAATTATCGTTTATTGCATTATTTAGCTCAATTTTATCATCAATTGTAGATAAAAAAGCGCCAATTTTACGTTGCTCTGAAATATTTATAGGTATATATACTTTAACAGATTTCATAGCACTACCTGATACTTCCTTGAAAGTAGTACCACTACCCATATTTTCAATATTATCCTTATTATATTTCAATAGGTAATATAGGAACATAAAATCAGTGTTAGTATTTGGAATTACGCTCTTAAAGCCTTGATTAGTACACAACTCTTTTGCGGCTATTGCAACATACCCAATTGGAGCACGGGAAGAAAAAAGTATTGTATTTTTTGGCAGTAGCCTCGTTGAACAGCTGTTAAATCCAGTCTTGGTTATATTTCGTTCGCCACTATAAATATATCTTCCATGAAAACTCGATAAATCTTTGGGTGTTATCCAAGAAATATCACCGTTTTCATAGTTTTCAATTCTTTTTGTTGAGGGAGTTGCTCCACCAACAACTTCTCCTAAATCTGCAATAGTACACTCTTTCCATTCGGACATTTTTATCATCCTTTTTCATATCATTTATAGTTTTTTGTCTATGTATAGTTTTATATATTCAATTAAAAAATTAAAGATTTTCCTATCATTTTCACTTAGTATATTCTTTTCTTTAATACTATGTAAAACTTCAATTGTAATTTTTAGATCTCGTTTTCTTATTCCGTGTTTAAATATACCAGTTCGTACGTAGCTATCCATGCAATTTATTACATCTGTTGCGATTTTTCTTAAATTATTAGCAATTTCAGTTGCTTTATTTATTTCATTCAAAACAATTAGTATCTTTCTAGCATAATCTTCTCTTGACATTGTATTTCCTGTATATTCATAATACATATTTGCAAACTCATTAAATTTCATACCCAATCGCCCCCAACTTTCTCCTGATCTCGTCCTCCAGTTCATGGGATTTAGCAAACATATCGGAGAGTTCCGATGTCAGCCGTGCCATTTTCTCCTCAAAAGGCTCGCCGTCATCTTCCTGCTCCTCAATGCCAACATAGCGTCCCGGCGTCAGAATATAATCCTGCTTTGCAATATCCTGTAAAGTAGCAACAGAGCAGAAGCCCTTCACATCCTCAAGCGTTCCGTTCTGGAATGCATCGAAAGTATCCGCCAGTTTCTGAATATCTTCATCCGAGAAATCCCTGTGCTTCCTGTCTACCATATGACCCATTTTTCGGGCATCTATAAAAAGTGTTTTGCCCTTTTGCTTTTTGTTTTTTGTGATAAACCACAAAGTAACGGGTATCGTTACATTGTAAAACAACTGCGTTGGCATTGCAATAATACCCTCAATAAGATCGTCCTCTATTATCCTCCTGCGTATTTCTCCCTCGCCGCCCGATTGCGTGGATAATGCACCGTTTGCAAGAACAAGCCCTATCTTGCCCCTCGGCGAAAGGTGATGTATCATGTGCTGTATCCATGCATAGTTTGCATTGCCTGCCGGAGGTATGCCGTACTTCCAACGCCTATCATCCTTCAGCTTTTCCTGACCCCATTTTGACAGATTAAACGGCGGATTCGCCATTATATAATCTGCCTTGAGTGTCGGATGTAAATCATTGAAAAACGTGTCTGCATGATATGACCCGAAATCTGCATCTATCCCACGTATTACCATATTGATCTTTGCCATTTTCCATGTATCTGCATTTGATTCCTGTCCATATATCGATATCTCACCGCGATTTCCGGAGTGATCATCAACAAATTTTTTACTTTGCACAAACATACCGCCACTTCCACAACAGGGATCATATATACGGCTGTCCGCCTGTGGCTTAAGCACCGAAACTATTGTCTTGACTATGCTTGACGGTGTATAGAACTC
>CANQAJ010000009.1 GCA_947589365.1 uncultured Clostridia bacterium
GAAGCAAAGCACAGTACAAGTTCAAGCTATCATGTTATTCAGGACTTCAACAGCACAGCAACAACATCATGGCTGCCAGGAAAGACAGGTACATACACAATTCGTATTACTGTTAAGGATAAAGCAGGCAAAACTGCGGCTAAATCATTTACTCTTACAGTAAAAGAGGTACTCACAAACAGCTCAACGATCAGCTCAACAAGTGTAAACTTCGGCAGCTCGATAACACTCACAGGTAAAGCAAGCGGCGGCACAAGTCCTTATACTTATAAGTTTGAAGCAAAACACAGCACAAGCTCAAGCTATCATGTTATTAAAGACTTCAGCAGCACAGCAACAACATCATGGCTGCCCGGAAAGACAGGCACATACACAATTCGTATTACTGTTAAGGATAAGGCAGGCAAAACCGCATCCAAGACATTTACTCTTACAGTAAAGGATGCAGTGCTTACAAACAGTTCAACGATCAGTTCAACGAGTGTAAACTTCGGCAAATCGATAACACTCACGGGAAAAGCAAGCGGCGGCACAAGTCCTTATACTTATAAGTTTGAAGCAAAACACAGCACAAGTTCAAGCTATCATGTTATTCAGGACTTCAGCAGCACAGCAACAACATCATGGCTGCCCGGAAAGACAGGTACATACACAATTCGTATTACTGTTAAGGATAAGGCAGGCAAAACTGCGGCTAAATCATTTACTCTTACAGTAAATGAGGCAGCACTTACAAACAGTTCAACGATCAGTTCAACGAGTGTAAACTTCGGCAAATCGATAACACTCACGGGAAAAGCAAGCGGCGGCACAAGTCCTTATACCTATAAGTTTGAATCAAAACACAGTACAAGTTCAAGCTATCATGTTATTAAAGACTTCAGCAGCACAACAACATCATCATGGCTGCCCGGAAAGACAGGCACATACACAATTCGTATTACTGTTAAGGATAAGGCAGGCAAAACCGCATCCAAGACATTTACTCTTACAGTAAAATCCGAACTCCAAAACAACTCCAAACTTTCAGCGACATCAATAAAGCTCGGAAGCAGTGTTAAGGTTACCGGAAGTGCTACAGGCGGTACAGCTCCTTACACATACTCTTACTACTATAGGAAGACGACAACCCCATCATGGACTGCAAAAGCCGAAAACACAACTTCGACTTCCGCAACCATAACTCCCGGTGCAGCAACTTCCTATGAAATCAAAGTAGTTGTAAAGGACAGCACGGGCAATTCAAGCACAAGGATTTATTCACTTACCGTAACAAAATGATGTTGCCGTTACGAATGGAAATTTCTTACCAACAGGCGGAAATATCCGGAAAACAACTTAACAAGTAGGTTTTTAACCTGAGGTCTATACCGCCGTTGTACATATTGTGCAGCGGCGGTATTTTTATTGGACAATTATATATACCTGACAGCCAAAACAGAAATAAGCATACTGCTGAAATCGGCAATAAGAGCTGCCGGAACGGTATAACCCGATTTTTTTATCCCTGCCGCACCATAATACACGGCGATAGCATAAAATGTAGTTTCCGTAGAGCCTGCCATAACAGAGGCAATACGTCCTATAATACTGTCAGCACCATAAGTTTCAAGAATTGACGAGAGTACGGCATACGACCCACTGCCCGAAACAGGGCGTATGAGACCAAGCGGAAGTATTTCCGGAGGTATTCCTACAACATTACACACAGGCGAAAGCAGACTGCACAGCATATCAAAAAATCCGGATGCACTGAGCATATTAACAGCCATAACAAGACCGATAAGTGAGGGGGCAACAGAGATAAGGGAAGTAATTCCGTCCTTAGCTCCCTCCCTGAAGCTTTCAAAAAGATCCACCCTCTTTACAGCACCGAATACCACAACGAAAACTATAATAAACGGAACGGCATAAACACCTATTTTATCCATTTTTTCCCCTCCGCAGCCCGCCAAACAGCTTTGTTACAAATATCCCTATTATAAGAGCGGCAGCCGAAGTAATCCATACATAAGGCAAAATGGAATACGGATCACTGCTCCCTGCTGCCTGTCTGAGTGCTGCCGCTGTCGCCGGAATTATCTGTATGGATGCCGTATTTATAACAACAAACATAATCATTGAAGCATTCGGTCTGTCACCAAGACGGTTTCCGTTCTGCATTTCTCTCATTGCTCTTATACCCAATGGAGTTGCCGCATTGCCCAGACCAAGTATATTCGCAGTAATATTTGCACTCACCGCCTGCATAGCTTCACTTTCCGGCGAATAATCCGGCATAAGTCTTTTCAAAACCGGACTAAGTGCCGCCGCTATTCCTCTTGTTATTCCGCTTTTCTCGGCAATACGCATTATACCCGTCCAGAGGCACATGACCCCCGCCATGGATATAAGAAGCTGAATTGCCTTATCCGCACCTCCTGTGACAGCCTCGGCAAGTATATCCATTTTCCCGTTTATTATAGAACATACCACACTTGCGATTATCATAAAGAGCCATATATATCCCAGCATAAAATCCCTCCGATATAATAATGTGTAATGAGATATACATAATCATAAAATGTATAAGGTTTCGTTTATATTCCGGGGCATTATAATGCAATTTAATTCAATCACCAAAATTCGACAAATAACGCCCAAAACCGCATATTTTTCGCATTTATTTTTTTTCGACATCTTTTTTTCTTTTTATCGAAATAGTATAATAATTCTAAAAAATTCAAAAATTTAGCAATATTTTCGATTTTTTCTATTGACAAAGTTCAACAGTTTATAGTAATATGGAAATAGATTATTTTATGTGCGTGTAACTCAGGAGGTGTCAATTATGAAGGCTGCCGGATACGTGCGACCGATTGATAAGCTCGGAAGATTAGTAATTCCTTCAGATATAAGAAAGACTCTTGACCTTGAGGACGGGGTTTCTTTGGAATTTTTTACTGACGGAGATAGTATTATACTTAAAAAATATCGACCCGCGTGCATTTTTTGTAAATCAGATGATAGTATATTTTCATTCAAAGGTCATATGATATGCAAATCATGCCTTGAGGAGCTGCAAAAGAATAATGCACAATCGCTGTCCTGATCAGCTGATGCGGACTAAAATAAATTCAAACAGAAGAATAGCCGGCACTTACCTTTACTTTGTTCCGGCATTGGTTTTACTAATTTATTGGTATGCTGTCGGCAGCGTTTATTATACTTAAATTCATGGTTGAAATAAAAAAAACAGATATACACGAATAACGACATATGAATTCGCTGTCAGGGGTTGCTTCCCCTGATTTTTTATGGGAGAAATATATATGACTTTGAGAGAATTATTTAAAAATAACAGGATTGTCGCCGCTGACGGTGCAATGGGTACATATTTTACGGAGCTTACCGGCAAGGGTTCGGATTTATGCGAAAAGTATAATATCATTGACCCGCAGATAATAAAACGTATACACAAAGAATATATAGATGCCGGAGCTTCTCTTATACGTACAAACACCTTTTCGGCAAACAACTTCATACTGAAAACCGGAGGTACAATTCTTGAAAAAATAATACGTTCGGGCTACAGACTGGCTGTACAGGCTGCCGGTGACAAAGCTGTGGTGGTATGTGCCGATGTAAGTGCAATATATGAAAATCCAAATGTTCAGTGGGATATATATGAGGAATATAAATTTATAATTGACTGCTTCATATCCGAGGGTGCAAAAACCTTTATATTTGAAACTCTGAGCGAGATTGATGCCGTACTCCCGGCTATAGACTATATAAAGGAAAAACTTCCCGATTCGGAAATAATAACATCATTTACAATTCTGCCGGACGGGAACACACGCTCGGGCGTTCCCATGGACACGCTTATCAATGGGATAATACAAAACAAGGATAAGCTGACTGCCGTGGGTATAAATTGCGGCAGCGGTGCGGCTCAGATATACAACCTTGCAGTTCGTTTTTTTTCCCGTATACGACAGGATACGGATTTATACCTGACCGTAATGCCCAACGCAGGCTACCCTTCCATTGTCAACGGAAGGACGGTATTCAATAATGCTCCGGCATATTTTGCCGAACAGGCAGCAAGATTTATCCCTCATGGAATATCGGCAATCGGCGGCTGCTGCGGCACAACACCGGAATATATAAGATTAATCTCCGGATATATAAAAGGAGAAGCAGATACTCATACAAAAAGCATATCATATTCACCCGAAATAAGAAGAAAAAAGTCGGAATTTTCGTCAAAGCTTATAAAAAATGAATTTGTCATTGCCGCCGAGCTTGACCCCCCGGACGGATGTGATTTTACCAAACTGTTAAATGCCGCAAAAATCCTGAAGGACAGCGGTGTGGATATAATCACTGTTTCCGACTCCCCTCTCGGGCACGCAAAAGCCGACCCTGTCATATGCTCAGCAAGGATAAAGCGTGAAATTGATATTGAAGTACTTCCGCATATATGCTGCCGTGACAGAAATATAAATGCTCTGCGTTCAATACTTTACGGTGCACACAGCGAGGGTATCCGTGCTGTGCTTGCCGTAACCGGGGATCATATAGCCGAAACCGACAGAGGTATTATAAAGCCTGTATTCAATCTTGATTCCACAAAGCTGATGTCCCTTATATCCCTCATGAACAGCGATAAATTTTCCGATAATCCGATAGCGATAGGCGGAGCATTTGATCCTGCCGCACCAAAACCTCAGTTTGCAATAAAGCGTCTGGAAAAGAAGATATCGTGCGGAGCTAAATTCATCCTGACACAACCTGTCTTTACGGATAATGCCATAGAGTGTCTTAAGAACATACGTAAAAAGGATATAAAAATCCTTGCCGGAATAATGCCTATAGTCAGCTACAGAAATGCCAATTATATGAAAAATGAGGTTCCGGGGATGGTAATTCCCGATGAACTCATCGGAAAATTCTCTCCTGATATGACGCGTGAAGAAGCAGAAAACGTCGGAATAGATATCTCCGTCGAGATAATTGAAAAGCTGCACAGCCATGTTGACGGAATATATTTCATAACCCCATTTAACAGAGCCGATGTTATACGTAAAGTAATCACGAAATCAAACCTCAGATAAAATAAAACAGCAGGCAGCCGGGCTTCAATGCTCCCGGCTGCCTGCCGTTTTATTCGGGCTGATTTGTTTCAGCCTTAGTAACATATTCAATCAACTTCGGATCCACTGTCGGAAATAAGCTTAACACTGACATCAAAGGTGTAGGCAACATCACTTCCGTTTCCTGCCCTGTAAAGCGTAATCTTCACAGTATCATCAGGCTTGTATTTCTTAAGATCATCAATAAGCTCGACGGTTGACTTCACCGTAACATCTTCTATCGCTGTGATTATATCGTTTTCCTGTACCTGGGTTCCCTTTAGGGGACTGTCATCATTAATTTCGGTTATAATGACACCCTGAGGAATTTTGTTTGCCTTGGACATATAAAGTGTACAATTTTTGATGCCGATCGACAGCGTACCTCTGTCAATTACCTTTCCGTATCTTATGAGCTTATTTATTATCTCAACAACAGTATCGCTCGGAATTGCGAATCCCATATTATCATATCCGCTCGATGCTATTTTTGCGGTATTCATTCCGATAACTCTGCCGTATTCGTCAACCAATGCTCCTCCCGAATTTCCCGGATTTACTGCGGCATCCGTCTGTAAATATCTGACATAGCTGTTGAGCAATCTTCCCACTGCGGACAGCGTTCCTTCGGTAAGGGAATTAAGAAATTCTATGTCCAAGGGAGTTCCTATAGCAAATACCCGCTGACCGACCGAAAGCTTTTCCGAATCGGCAAATTCTGCCGGAGTAAGTCCCTCTGCATCAATCTTTATTACCGCAAGATCGGTCTTTTCATCGACTCCGACAATAGTTCCGAGATATTCTCTTTTATCCGAAAGCGTAATCATAACACCGGTCTTGGTGGAATCGTCAACAACATGACTGTTTGTTGCAATATAACCGTCCTCAGTCAGTATTATTCCCGAGCCTCCGGAAGTGGCGTCAAGAACATAGTCCATCCCCCACTCATATGCGGTTATACATACCACGGACGGTGATACCTTTTTGTATACCTCGGAGGCATCGAGCTTTTTGCGTGAGCTTCCGCCCTCATCACTCCGAATTTTTATTTGCGGTCCATTGGCATCGGGTTGTACATACGGTGCGTCAGGTATATCATCATAGGTATATTCCTCCGCCAATTTTCCGCCCGCCGGAATATTATACTCGGTATTATCCGCTGTTCCTCCCGTAATGTTAAATATAAGTATTGCCGCAGTGATTATAATTACAGCACCTATAAGGCATATTGCAGTTGTTTTACCGCCCTTTGCCCGTGGAATAACAGGCGGAGGCGGGGGACCTCCGGAATAGCCGTTCCCGCCCTCCTGTATATATCCGTCCGACAGATCGTACGGGAAATTATTGAATCCGTCACGGAACGTTTCCGCCATTTAATATCACCTCACACTATTTTAAAAATCAAACCCGGCTGTCAATTTTTCTCGTCTGCTTTTTTGGAAGAGTAAATTCAAAAACCGTATATTCCCCGTATACACTGTCCGCCTTGACTTCCCCTCCGTGCAGATGTATAATACTCCTCACAAGATAAAGTCCGAGTCCGAGTCCCTTTTTATCCCTGCTTCGTGATTTATCGGTTTTATAAAATCTGTCGAATACAAGGGAAAGCTCCTCTTTCCTTATACCCTGACCGCTGTTTTTAATTCTGAAAACGGTTTTGTCGGAATTCTCCTTTATATCAAATTCTATATATCCTCCCTCGTCCGTAAATTTAACAGCATTCTCAATAAGATTGTAAACAACCTGATGAATAAGATCCTTATCTCCATATACAAATTTCGGACTTATACTATCAAGACCTCTCACCTCTATATTTCTCTTATCAAGCTCCTGTTCATATGTAATAACCGTAGTTACAAGAATAGTCAGAAGATCAAAACGATTGTAATTAATCTTAAGCTCTCCGTTATCAATTCTTGAAAGATTGAGCATGGAATGAACCAGTCTTGACAGACGTTTTATTTCATCTGACACTATATGCAGATAATAGTTATGCTTTTCCGGAGGTATTGTTCCGTCAAGGATACCGTCTATAAAGCCTGCTATGGTCGTCATAGGAGTTTTAAGCTCATGCGACACATTGGCAACAAAGCTTTTTCTTGTTGTTTCCGAGGAGGCAAGCGAGTCCGCCATATTATTGAAAGCGACAGCAAGTTCCCCTATTTCATCGTTTGTCGTTTCCTTGACCCTGACGGAAAAATCACCCTTTCCGAACTGTTTGGCAGCTCTTGCCATCTGTTTGAGAGGTTTTACCATATTATAGGAAAAAATACTTATTGCAAGAATGGAAAGTGCGAGAGATGCAACAGCCGAAAGAATAAAAATCCTCAATATCATATCCGTAAAGCTCGTTATATCCTTTCCGGAAGCCGTTACAATGATAACACCTATATTTCCATCAACTCTGCCCTGAGTATAGCTGAGAGGACGAGCAACTATAAATCTGTCGGATTTATATATATCCCCGAGTTTTCCCGTTCCGGAATAAGAGCCTGTCATTAATGTTTCTCTGACAATATCAGTCATATATATAGTATTTGTATAAAATATTCTTTCATTGGACTGAATAATAAAGGCCTCACCATTTGTTTTTGTTACAAAGATATCGGTATCCGTATCTCTTGCGAACAGCTCCAATGTCCGTTGTATCGTATCCAAATCATCGCTGTCTATAAAATACGTTGTACTGCTGTCTATGGGTGCGTTACTGAGAATTTTCTCAACCAAATAATTGCCGACGCTGTCAGCCCTGTTCTGAAGAGTACGGATTTTTTCATTTGTCCAATAGTTTGTGATAACAACGGTAAGTATTGTACCCAAAACCAAAAAACTGAAAAAAACTATAATAAGACTCATACTCATATATTTTATAAAAAGTGATTGCTTATTATATACCCTTATAAACTTAAATCCGAAGAAATTATTCCTTAACCTCAAATTTATAACCCACTCCCCATACTGTCTTGAGGGTCCATTTATCCGAAACACCCTCAAGCTTTTCACGAAGCCGCTTTATATGGACATCAACAGTTCTTGAGTCACCGTAATAATCAAAACCCCAAACCTCGTCAAGAAGCTGATCTCTCGTAAATACCCTGTTAGGATTGCTTGCAAGATGATATATAAGCTCCATTTCCTTTGGGGGAGTATCTATCTGTTCATTATTCACTCTCAGCTCATAGTTAGTAAGATTAATCACAAGCTTATCATAGCAGACCTCTTTTTCCGATGTCTGATCTTCAACCACCGTATGCTGCCCATTAACCCTTCTGAGAACCGCCTTTATTCTTGCCACTATTTCCTTTGTTTCAAACGGCTTGACCACATAGTCATCCGCACCAAGCTCCAGTCCGAGAACCTTATCAAAAACCTCTCCCTTTGCCGTAAGCATAATTATAGGGCATTGTGAGGTTTTTCTTATTTCCCTGCATACCTGCCAGCCGTCAAGCACCGGAAGCATTATATCCAGCATAACAAGATCGGGTTTTTCCGTCTTGAATTTTGTCACCGCCTGACCTCCGTCATTTGCTATAACTACTTCATAGCCCTCCTTTTCAATATAGAGTCTGAGAAGTTCACATATATTTATATCATCATCAACTACAAGAATTTTACCCATACTCATAAAAATTTCACCTCTTTAATATTCCGACTGTTTAAGTAACTAAAATATATGATTTACAATATTATAACTCAAAAGATAACTGCCGTCAATGACCGTATTACTTTATCTCTCTTTTTCTGAACACCGCATATCCTATAACAACCGTAACCGCAATATAGAAAACCGCTGTCAGAGCCGGTATATAAGCCTGTCCGTCAAGAACCGAACTCTGCACATAGCTGAAGGATTCAACAAGCATATATCTTGCAAAATGTTCAACATCTCTATTTACCATTGAGGCCGTGCTCAGCAAAGCAGAAACAAGCATCGGTGCCGCTATTGCCGCCGCAACAGTAAAGCCCGATCTTCTGAAAATGACTGCAAGCATAAGATAAAATCCGGAAAGTGCGGCAAAAAGCAAAATATATATTAAGATACAGATTATCATATCCGATACGGAAACGGAAGGAGTTTCATTTACAAACGTCAGTGCCGTAATTCCGCCTGCGGCAATATAGAAAACAGCTATTAAAAATACAATCACAAATACGGATATATATTTTGAAAAATATATATCCCGTTTTTTGCAGCCTCTTGAAACGGTATTTTTCAGCGTTCCCATATCGAATTCCGATGCGGCAAAAACACAGGCACATATGGATGAAAGTATCCATATCATTGAATCGCTCATAAATACGTTTATATATGACCAGATATTATTTTTCGGAATCATTTTCAGTGCCTTGTCAAGCACTTCCGTATCCATACCATATGTCTGCATCATGGTGTAGGTCATTGAAACGGTTTTATTTTCGTCCCAGAAAAATTTATATAAAAGTGCAAATCCCACTCCGAGCAACACTGCCAGTATCGAACATACAAGCAGACTTTTGCTTTTTCGGAGCCTTTGAAGCTCTGCACAGATAAGTCCTGTCATATTCAGCCCTCCTCCATTTTTTTGATAAAATAGCTTTCCGCCCCGTTATCCGAAGTGGAAATGCCCGAAACTATTATATCATTTTTGAAAAGCTCATTGGTGATCATACCTATATCCTCCGCCGCATCGGATATAACAATACTTCCGTCCTCTTTTGCCTCAACATTTTTTATTCCCTTTATTGATTTTACAATTCCGAGTGCCTTTTGCGGATTATTTGTCTTTATAACAGTACGTATTCCGCATTTATTTTCAAGCTCCTCTGCGGTAAGCTCCTCAACCAATTTTCCCTTTGCAATAATTCCGTAGTTTGTTGCTATTTTCTCAAGCTCTCCGAGAATATGACTTGAAATAAATATAGTTTTCCCCTGTTTGTTTTTAAGGTCAAGCAATAATTCCCTTATTTCAACTATACCCGTAGGATCAAGTCCGTTTATCGGTTCGTCAAGCATAAGAAATTCCGGATCCCCGACAAGTGCCATACCTATTCCGAGCCTTTGCTTCATTCCGAGGGAAAAGTCCCTTGCCTTTTTCTTTCCCGTATCGGAAAGTCCGACAATCTTCAGTATATCCTCCGCTTTTCTTTTATCCTCTCCGAGTATTGTACTCAGCAAACGTATATTTTCAAGTGCCGTCATATCGGAATACAAGGCGGGACTTTCTATAAGACTTCCCGTCCGACGCCTTGCGGCAGAAATATCCTTTTCCGAAAGCAATTCAAAGCTGCCGGATGTAGGAGATGCAAGACCCGATATCATTCGGATAAATGTGGTCTTGCCCGCACCGTTCTTTCCTACAAATCCGTAAACCGCCCCTCTTTCCACATTCAGGGTAACTTCATCAACAACCCTCTGACCTGCATATTCCTTTGTAAGCTTATCGGTTCTAAGTACATACTCCATATACCGCTCCCCCTTTGCTCAAATCAGACCTTTCAGTCATCATGCTCTTCTATTTCTATAATTATCCTTGAGGTTCTCAGGTACATTATATCAAATACCTCACCCCTTGCGGCAGCCTCCTGCATTCTGCAAAGCTCGTCAAGCCCCAATGCCCTGCCGTAAATATATTCTCCGTCATCTATGCGTATCTTGTACATTACGGAAAACTGATAATTATTCCCGTCCAATTCAAATACGGGAACAATCTGTATTGATATATAATCTCTTTCGTCAATATCTCTTTTTGCCTGCTCCTTACGGGAAAACGGATGCCCCTTTATCATTCTTTTTGCGGTTTCTCTTGTCATATCCAAACCTCCGTATATACTGAAAGTATATTAATATTATACAGTCGGTAAATTGCCTCATATAAATTACGGTACTTTATATCCTTTAAGTTTTTCTTTTTTGGCACTGTCAACCCTGTATGAATCGCATATTTTTCGTATTGCCCTGTTATGCGTGTCCCTGTCAAACCGTTTTTCCGTTATATACGGTTCTGTCTTGTCGGGAAATTTAATATAACATTCCGCAAGAGCCCATGCCACCGCCATTGAGGAATAATAAGCCAATGTATTGATATCGGATAATGCGGCAAGCGTTTTATCTGTATAATCATCATTAATATAATAATCAAGCAGCATCACCGCACCGAAGCGGCAATAAAATTCCTTATCGGAATGAATATACGGCTGTATGAAATCCCACATCATTTCACGGTTTTTATTTGTAAATTTCAATGTTGAGCAAAAGGTATCACATACAGCCCAATTATCTATTTGCGGAACAAAATCCTCTATAAGCCTTAGCCGTTTGCCCGTATCGGTTTTCAGATATCCTATTATAAGTCCCCTCAGCATTACTTCCTCATAATAGATATCTTCGCCCTCAAGAGCCGAATTGCCACATTCTTTGGCTAACTTTTTGGCATATTCCCTCAGTTTCGGAATACGCACACCTATTATATTATTCTTTCCGGGAACAAGAGCGGAGTGAAATTCTCCGTAATTTTTTTCGCCCATATCAATAAGTGTCTGTCTTATTTCATCTTTCAATTTTACACCGCTCCCTCGTTCCTATATGTATTTATAACTTCCAAAAGTGCATCTCCGTACTTCCGTATTTTAACCATACCAAGCTTAGCCGTTTTTGACAATTCTGAAATTGTCAAAGGCTTTTTCGCCGCAATTTCTTTTAATACAATATCGTTTACAATCGAATATGCCGGTATTCCGTTTTGCATTGCAATAATCTTTACCCTTGCTTTAAGTCTTGTAAACAGAACCTCATCATATCTGACCTCATCCGGCTCCGACTCTGCCCTGCACCTTATATCTATATTCTTAAGACATACACTGCAATTACCGCACGGTTTATCCAAAAATTCCCCAAAATATCCGAGAAGTTTTTTTCTAAGACATACCCTGTCATTTATTGAATATGACTTCATTTCATTAAGACTTTTAATTTCCGCCTCAATATGTTTTTCCTTTTCTTTTTGGGGCATTATATCTCTATCATCTTCAAAATACCAATCATCATTTTTTCTAAGTATAAAATAATCCCTTATAAAACGGTAATCACTGTACGAATAAAGAAGTATACATTCCGCTTTTTCGCCGTCACGACCTGCACGTCCCGCCTGCTGATAATACTCTTCAAGCTTTGACGGCATATTGTAATGTATAACATACCGCACATCAGGTTTATCTATTCCCATTCCGAAAGCACTTGTCGCCGCTATTATCTTAGTCCTGTCAAATGTGAAATCCTCCTGTATTTTTCGCCTTACTTCGGCACTCATTCCCGCATGATAAGCCTCTGCGGAAAAGCCTGCCTCCCTTATCGTATTTGCTACCGTTTCCGTAAGCTTTTGTGTCATGCAGTAAATTATACCGCTTTCATCTTTATGACGAGTGATATAATCAATAATAAATGAGTTTTTTGTATCCCTGCCGATACCTCTTTCGGACTCTCCGACAGGAGAATATGTTCCGAAATACAAATTAGGTCTGTCAAAGCTTGAGGATATATTATACGGAGATATTAGCCCGAGCTTTTCCACAATATCCCCTTTAACTCTCAAATTTGCTGTTGCCGTAAATGCCGCAATAACAGGGCGGTGTCTTAGCTTTGAATAAAAGTCGGCTATTTTCTGATAACTCGGTCGAAATTCCCGACCCCACATTGATATACAATGTGCTTCGTCAACGGCGATAAGCGATATATCAGCATTTTCTGCAAACCTGATAAAATTACTGCTTTCAAGTCTTTCGGGGGCAACATATATTATTTTATATGCACCACTTGCCGCTCTGCTAAGGGCAAGGTCGATCATTGACGGAGTAAGTGAGCTGTTTATATATGCCGCCGGTATTCCTGCCGCCTTTAATATGCGAACCTGATCCTGCATAAGAGAAATAAGAGGTGAAATAACAAGAGTAATACCATTCATCGCAATTGCGGGTATCTGATAGCAAACAGATTTTCCCGCACCGGTCGGCATTATTGCACAAACATCTCTGCCACACAATATATTTCTGATTATATTTTCCTGTCCCGGACGAAATCTGTCATAACCGTAATATTTTTTCAATAAACCGTATATATCCGCCAAAAAATATTCACTCTCCGATATTTTTTCAAATCTACCCTTATATATTTGTTTGATGTTATCCTATCACCAAAAACTGTCATATCATTATCTGATATCAAAAGCAATTTCTTTTCCCTTTTTAATTTCTTTATTCTGTATTCAAGAGCGGAAGCAGAGGACTTATTTTCGCTTTCCCACACGGCGGCAAGCTTTTCCGCACTATGCGAACGAGTATATTTTGCACATTTAGCTGTTTTCCCGAAATGTTCCGACATACGCTTTTCTATATCCTTTGCAATACCCGTATAAATACTGCCGTCTTTACAATAAAGCATATATGTGTAATACATTATTTTTTACTTAGCATTTCATGTTCTTTATTAACTTCGTTATAAAGCTCGACTCCGCACCACTCTGAATTTACCGGTGTGATAACAGCCTTAAGTACTTCTCTTCCGAATCCTGCCTTACGCATTGCAAGAATAAGCTTATCTATATCCGAATTACCAAAACCGCCCATAACAACAAGCTTTCCCGATATTTCTCCGCTGCATACTCTTTTTTCGGAATTATCGGTAATTCCGGCAAGATATCCCACAGGCAAATAAATATCATCTCCGACTATTACTTTTATGCCGAAATGCAGCGGCATAATTGCTCTTTTCAGTATTGGAAGCTCCTTATCGTCAAAATTATATAATAATACAGTCTTTTTCATTATTTACGAATCTCCGTTATACTTAATTATTGATCACTGTCAAGCTTAAGCACAGCCATAAATGCCTCCTGCGGTACTTCCACCGAACCAAGCTGACGCATACGTTTCTTACCCTCTTTTTGCTTTTCAAGAAGTTTTTTCTTACGGGTAATGTCACCGCCGTAACATTTTGCAAGAACGTCCTTACGCATAGCCTTTACTGTTTCACGGGCAATAATTTTTCCGCCTATACACGCCTGTATCGGAACCTCAAAAAGCTGTCTCGGAATTTTCTCCTTAAGCTTTTCCGCCATTTTTCTTGCCCTTGCGTATGCTTTATCCGCATGGATTATAAACGACAATGCATCCACCGTTTCACCGTTAAGCATTATATCAAGCTTGACAAGCTTTGACTGCTGATAACCCGTAAGCTCATAGTCAAACGATGCGTAACCTCTTGTCCTTGATTTCAGTGTATCGAAGAAATCGTATATTATCTCCGCAAGCGGAAGATCATAATGTATATCGACCCTGTCAGAATCAATATATTTCATATCACGGAACGTACCTCGTCTGTCTTGGCAAAGCTCCATTATATTTCCCACATATTCGCTCGGTGCATATATATGAGCCTCTGTCATCGGTTCTTCCGCCAAAGCTACCGTACCGGGATCGGGATAATTTGTAGGATTATCTATCATTTCCACTGTACCGTCGGTTTTGGTTATCCTATATATTACGCTCGGTGCTGTCGTTATGAGGTCAAGATTATATTCCCTTTCAAGACGTTCCTGTATTATTTCCATATGAAGAAGTCCAAGAAAACCACAGCGGAAACCAAAACCGAGGGCTATTGATGTTTCCGGTTCAAACGAAAGCGAAGCATCGTTAAGTTCAAGCTTTTCAAGTGCATCACGGAGATCACCATATTTTGCACCGTCTGCCGGATATATTCCGCAGAACACCATAGGCTGAACCGCACGATATCCGGGAAGCGGACTTTCCGCAGGTCTGTCGGAAAGTGTCACCGTATCGCCGACACGGGCATCACTTACGGTTTTTATTGACGCAGCTATATAACCTACCTCTCCGGCATACAATACCTCCGCCGGTTCGAGATTTGTGGCACGCATAAAACCAAGCTCTACAACAGTAAACTCCGAACCCGATGCCATAAGTCTTATTGTATCACCAACATGAACCTGTCCCTCTTTGAGCCTTACATAAATTATAACGCCCTTATAGCTGTCATAATAAGAATCAAAAATAAGTGCCTGAAGCGGTTTATCGCTGTCACCCTGAGGCGGAGGAATAAGCTCCACTATCTGCTCCATTACTTCATGTATATTTACGCCCATTTTTGCGGAAATACAAGGGGCATCCTCAGCCGGAAGACCTATAACATCCTCTATTTCCTTTTTCACCTTTTCGGGATCGGCACTCGGTAAATCTATCTTGTTTATAACAGGAACAATTTCAAGTCCCGCATCGAGTGCAAGATAGGTATTTGCAAGTGTCTGTGCCTCAATTCCCTGAGAAGCATCAACAATAAGCACAGCACCCTCACAAGCTGCGAGTGAGCGTGAAACCTCATAGTTAAAATCGACATGACCGGGGGTATCTATAAGATTAAATACATACTGTTCCCCATCATCGGCATTATATAGAAGTGTAACGGCATGAGCCTTAATAGTTATGCCTCTTTCACGTTCAAGGTCCATATTATCAAGGAGTTGATTTTCCATATCTCTCACAGCCACGGATTTAGTCTGTTCAAGTATTCTATCGGCAAGGGTCGACTTACCGTGGTCGATATGTGCTATTATACTGAAATTTCTTATTTTATTTCTGTCAAAAGCCATTTTTTCACCTACTAAAGTAAACTGTCTGAAATTATACATATCTATTATAGCATAAATTTTTACAGTATAAAATACATTTTAAGAATTTTGCGTGGTGACTGAATTATAACAATAAACAATCGGCTGCGGAACAGCACTGTAAAAAACCTTTGACATGGCTGTTTTACCTGATGTAAAATACTTTTGATAGAGATTTTTCCGACCTGATGATATGATATTATCAGGTCAGGAGAACAAATCACAAAGTCACGGGGAGGTGATATCATTGGAGGTCGGAAACCAAATCAAGAAATACCGCAGTGAGTTGAAATTATCTCAGGAAGAGCTTGCCCAAAAAATTTATGTAACCAGACAAACCGTTTCCAATTGGGAAAACGGAAAAAGCTATCCGGATATTCACAGTCTGCTTATGCTCAGCACATTATTCAACATATCTCTTGACCAACTTATCAAAGGAGATGTTAAGGTAATGAAACAGGAAATTAACAAAGAAGAGATTGCAAGACTTAAAAGGTTGTCTGCTATATTTAGCACTTTTTTAGTCATAAGTATTATTTTGTTTATACCTCTCGTAAAACTTATGGGAATATACGGCTTCATCATTTCTTCAGTCTCGTATTTAGTTGCATGTATTTTTGCATTTAAAATTGAGAAAATAAAAAAGAAAAATAATATCCACACCTATAAAGAAATAGTAGCATTTTTAGATGGCAAACATTTGGATGAAGTCCAAGAGCAACAAGAAATAGGCAAAAGACCATATCAAAAGATTATATTATTTGTTTTGTGCGGTTTGATTGGAGGAGTTTTCGGTATTATACTATATTTGATTGAAGAATTTTTATAATAAATATATACAATAATAATCGAAGATTACAAGCACATCTTAAATTTTAATAACAGTTTACAAATAATATTTTGTAAACATAAATATTCCCGACCGTAATATATAGGATTATGTCACGGTCGGGTAACAAAATTTATCGGGAATATTAACTCACACCTGAGCAATACATAACGAATACACGGGCTTTTTATATAGTCATATTATCTCCAAATTTTATATACATTCTTCAGTAAATCCTCCCTATCAAGAATTTCCCTTACAAGATTGTACCAGCTTTTGCAGTTATCAAGTATAATCGCATCACTTGAAACTACATGATCAAGCTGTTTCAGGGCATAATCGACCTCATTCATTACAATAATTTCGGTTTCAAACGGATATGCTCCTAAATGCTCCTTGATTTTCTGCCCGAGCCGTCCCGAATTTGATACGGGCGAGTCAAGATAAAATACAACTTTATTAATCTTATGCTCACTCAGAACCTTACCTATTGCCGCAAGTGCAGACTCTGTTTTGTCTATAACACTGTATGTACCTCTAAGCCCTGCAAGATCTCTTATTGTCCCGTCCATACACTCAAATAGCGGCGAACCGGAAAAAGCAACCTCAAGCGTAATAATCGTGTTGAACCCGTCGATATAAAGAGTGGAATTTTCTTCCAAATATTTTATTCTGCTGTTTTCCCTTGCTGAAAGCTGTTTATCAGGTGATACGGAACGCACCAACGCAAGCCGCTGACGTTCTGACAGCTCATAATGATTTCCCACAAATACAGACGCATTTTTAATATTATATCCGCTGTCTGTAAGATATTTTATATCCTTTGCGGCTTTTTCAAGCTTCACCATTGAATCGGGCGAAAAAAATTTTTCGTCCTCGGGAACATATCCCCTTTTTACCGTTTTCACTGTATACTCAACTCCAAAGTATTTGTTTTCTTCTCCTGCCGACAGATAAACTTATTTTCAAATTCACATGAATAAAAATCATAACAGTGTATATGCAAAGTTTATTTATCCCGTGATTGCGATTTGAACCGGCGAACACCGGCAACAATATTAATATTTTAACATATACTGTAATAATAAATCGAACCGTCACTCAACTCAAACAGAGCGACGGTTCGGTTTATTTATAATATTCGCACCACATATCACAAAACGACGGTACACTGCTGCCCGCATTGTAAATCCTTTAAAGTTCATATCCAACCGACCGTATATTCATATGCTCAGGTACGAAACATATGATTATGAAATTTCAGCCGCAATATCACCGAGTATTTTATTAAGCTCTTCGTCACTGAGGCTGCCTTTTTTGTCTATAGCCTCAATTCCGACTGTTTCGGGTGTTGCTGACCAATAATTATTTTCTACAGTTGTTCCCTGCGGATGAGCATAAGCCGCCTGCTCCGAAACAGCCTTAACTACCGGGTCATTCTTAATGCTATCATCCTCAAGAACCTCATTGTTTGTAGGAATACCGTTTCGTTCGTTATAGCGTTTAAGCTGAGATTCCTTGTTTGTAAGATAATATGCAAGTGCCTGAGCGGATATCGGAAATTTTGTATTGGCATTCACACCTACAGCCTTATATCCGCAAAAAGAATGAAGCTGCTCCTGCTTACCGTCTATGAGTACTGTCGGCAACTTTGCAGCACCGAAATTTTCCTCTCCGACAGCTTCCTTAATTGTGGGAACTGCCCATGTCCCGATAATCGCCGCTGCAAATTCATCCGATCCAAAGTCCGGATGCATATTTGCATCATCTCCGAGTGATCCGAAAGTCCCAACGAACCCCTCTCCTTCACTTTCCGCAAGATGACATACAGCCTTTGCTGCATTAAGACCCTCAGGCGTGTTCAAATCAGCCGTCTGCTTATCGGCGTCAATATCATAGCTGAGCTTGCAGCCTGCCGTAAAGAAGAAAGATGTCATATACCAAGGATTTGTAACATTCATGTAGACCGATTTGCCGCTTTCATTTGCCTTTTTAATCATATCATCCAGACAGCCGACCTCATCATCTTCGAATACTCTTTTATTATAGAATATAAGATAACCGTTATCAGCTGTTTTGGGAAAGGCATATATATCGCCGTTAACGGAACAAACTTCAACCGACTGTGAGGTATTGACTTCTGAAACACTGTCTCGAAAAAGTGATTCCACCTTAGCAACAGCATTCGCCTTGACAAGCTCGGGAAGCTGATCATCGGCAAAATTAAATACGTCCGCCGCTTCTTTTGGTGATTCAAGGAGCTTTCCGCCCGCCTTATCCTCGCCATAGTCGCTTTTTACCCGGATATTAATCTCATACTTGTCGCTTGCATACTCCTTGCAAAATTCCTCAACCAACGTTTTTTCAAAGTAAGCATCATCATCTGAACACCAAAGCTCCAGCTCAATTGCATTGCCGTTTTCCGATGCCTCGCTTTCCATTGAACTGATAACCGACTTCTTAAAATCGCTTTCATCCGCAGCATCAGTCCCGGATGTACTGCTGTCATCCGAAACTGCGGAATTACCGGATACTGAACCGCCACCTGACTGATTGCTGCATCCGCAGCTTATAAAAGCAAGAGCAAGTGCGGCACATATAACTTTGACCCTACATTCTGACATTCCATACACCTCCTGATATCCAAACATTTCAGTACACACCGACATTCCGCCGAGTGCTATTTCACTATAGTATTTATGCAAGACATGACCTTACAGCGGCTTCGATACAAAATAATACTGCTCTCTTTGGGGTACCTCAGGCGGCACAACGATTATATAATGATTTCTCCCTCAACGGCACCGCCTATGCCGGCCGCATTACCTTCGTCCGTATCTATATGCATAGCAGGAGCAAAATCAGGACTTACACGAACAACAACATCTCCGAATACTAACTTTCTTCCCTCTCCGCCTGTTGCAACGCTTACTATCTGCTTGTCCTCAACACCGATCTCGGCTGCTGTTTCGGGGGTAAGGTGTATATGTCTTTTTGCAGCAATAACACCGTTCTCTATTTCAAGTTCACCGGCAGGACCTATAAGCTTACATCCGGGTGTTCCGGCAATATCTCCCGATTCTCTTACCGGTGCTGCAATACCAAGCTTACGTGCCTCTGTCATAGAAATCTCAACCTGATTTGCCTTACGGACGGGACCGAGTATAGATGCAGCCATTTCTCCCCTTGGACCAACAATAGTCACCTTTTCATTACAGACAAACTGTCCGGGCTGTGAAAGATCCTTTTTCTTTGTAAGCTCTGCTCCCTTGCCGAAAAGAATTTCAAGCGCCTCCTGTGTGACGTGTACATGACGTGCGGAAACCTCAACCAAAATTTTGCTCATATAAACCTCTCCATTCACTGTGCCATTTGGCACATATTTTTATTTCAAAAATAATTTTACAACTCTTTTAGAAAAATGTAAAGTATTTACGGACTTTTTTATAAATTTTCCATGCACATAAATACATTAACACATTCAGATCATAATGTGTGAAAAAATAATTCTTGCGATTACGAAAAATTTCTCCCTGATCATATCGAAAATATTCAAGCAAGTCAATAAGCAACACTAACTTAATCCGTAACTGTAATATGAATATGTAACACCGAATTTTTTAACATAAGCTCACAATCCAGTTGCTCAATTTTTCTCCTAATTACCTTTAACTGTAAAAGGTATATGCAGTTCCTCGTTTTTTGAACGTGTAGGGACAATTTTTGATGCCTTAATTTTTCTCTTAATTACCCCATGCTCATAAAGTGTACGACCATACCAATCAGATGCATAACGCACTGATGTTGCGACCGGCAAGTTAGCGGGCATATCAAATTCCGGAACATACACTACAATTTCTTCATCACCCTTCGCTTCAGCATCCTTAAACTGTTGTATAATATCCTCGCTTATTGCAAAAGCCTGACCACTTTCAATATTAACGCGTAGGTTGTTCTTGAATATGTGATCCGATGACTTCATAGCTGATGAACCAATTTCAAAAAATGTCAAGCATATAACAAGCGGCACCAAAACAGAAAGAGTCGGAATTTTGTTGAGAATATAAACACAGCATAGCATGACAACAAAAAGAAAACAAAAGGCAACCCCGAAAATAGCATCCGGACGAATAATGTATTCTGAACCTGCTTTTGTACATATTAAAATCAAATAAATCCCCATAATAACTGCGGCAATAATAATTCGAAGCACGTCATAAAGCATTTTACTTTCTTTCAACAATCTGCGATTCTTACGCCAATTTACAAAAACAATTATTGCTGCCATAACCGCAACACCAACGACAAAAAGTACAAAAAATTTGTTGAATGAACGTACAATTTTCACACAATTTCTTAACGTATTTTTAAACTCTGTTGAAAATTCTACCCCCCCCCGCATTTGTAATAATTTTGCACGTTGCCCGTTAAGCTCAAATACTTGTACTATGATCCATGATAAAATAAATGTAAGACGGAAACTGTTTTTTCGGATACAAGCTTTAAAAGAAATCCTTTTTCTCAAGGCTCTATAAAGTTCACCCAACAGTTGACTTCCAACATAAGCTGCCAAAATAATACTTGAAAAAAGGTTAGATAACAGTGCCATATATATGACCAAAAGCAAAAGTCCATACCGTATAGGATGTTTTTTGTACACGCCGGTTTTTAATTTATTGTATCCATCATCAAGAACATCGTCAAGCATGAAATATAAAATCAGACTGCAATTTAAAATATCAGGGATCATATAATAAAAATAGTTGGTAACATCACGGGAGAAAAACAAATAATTGTTATCACTTGGTGCACTCCTGAAAATAAGAAAATGAAATATTAAAAATAATGTGGAATACAGTAAAACTTTATAAAGAGGCTGATTGTATTTTTTATTAAGCACTCTGCCAAACAGAAACAGATATATACTAATAAACAGGCTGACTACCGCTGCAAGCACCCATGTAACCGACTGCAAATAGTTTCCCGATAAGGGATATATAAAATATGCGGCTATACTACCACACAATGGCATAAACACTTCCGGGAAAACTCTCGTCGGATTCCAAAAATCCCATATAGGAACAGCATGGCGATGAAATGATATATATATCCAATCATCTGTATGTAATAATACCAAAGGATTTATAACAGAAAAGAAAACAAATAAGAACAAAAAAATCACTGCATAGTAGAGTATATTGACAATCAGTTCTTTATTTTTCATCACGCACGCTCCTGCATTACATTTTATCGAAAATCATTCAGATTACAGATAAATCCGAACATTCAAATTCATCTGCAACACAATTTTCATACATTCGCTTTAGATAATAACACAAACAAAATACAAAGTCAACAGAAACATTCGTGTTTAACAGTCACTTAATTGCATTATGTCACCCTATAATCCTAAACTTTCAAAATAAAGCAATTACACTTTTTTACAATAAAATCTCCCCATCCGATATTTCAATTTTCCTTTTACACTTCTCCGCAACTCCGGGATCGTGGGTTATTATAATCACGGTTTTTCCATCATCATTAAGCTTTCGGAAAAGCTCCATAATCTCCGCAGAAGTTTTCGTATCGAGTGCTCCGGTCGGTTCATCAGCAAGTATGAATGACGGGTCGTTCACAATTGCACGGGCAATGGCTACTCTCTGTTTTTGTCCTCCGGACAGCTTGTTTACCGGTTTCTTTGCAAGCTCCTTTATTCCCACCTTTTCAAGTGCTTCAAGTGCAAGCGTATTTGCGTTGCCTTTTTTCTTCTTGCTGAAATAAAGCGGTATTTTAACATTTTCAATAACCGTATATTCTTCAACAAGGGCAAAGTCCTGCATTACTATTCCTACTTTTTCGTTACGTATTTCCGCAAGTTTTTTGTCCGACAGCTTATGTACGTCTGTATCGTCAATACTGTACTCGCCTTTCTCGAAAGTATCAATACAGCCGATTATATGCAGAAGTGTCGATTTTCCCGCACCGGATTTTCCGATTATCGCCAACATCTCGCCATCCTCAATTTTCAGCGATATATCCTTAAGGGCTGTAAACGCATTGGATTTTTTATAATTATAAGTCTTTGTAAGATTTCTTATTTCTATCATAATATCAGTTCTCCTTTATTGTTTCCACAGGTGATGTTTTATTAACCATATAGCACGGTATTATAAGCGACACTACAAGCATGACTGCAAAAATCACAAGTGTTGCAGAAATATTATTCATTTGAAAATTCTGCTCGAACATTTTTGAATATTCGGTGATATTGAAAGCCGCAAACAAACCCGCACCTAAAAGACTTCCCCCTACTAATATTATTGCCGAATATGCAAGCGATATCTTCAAACAGCCTTTCCAACGGCAGCCACACAAAAAATATATTCCGTAATTCCTCATCTGTTTTTTTGTGTTCATCGCAACGGAACAAATAAGCTCCGCAATCACTATTACAAACACACCGAGCAGAATCGGCAGAAATTTTTTGTATCCCTCCAATAAATATTCATAAGAATGCTTTTTGAAATTTCCCGAAGTAATTGTATCTCCGGAAGAATCCAACAAAGAATAATTATATTTACGTTCCTCATCAGTCGGCGGGGAATTATATGTTATAAATGCCGTACTTTGACCTATGTTCTGTTTATCCTGAAAAAGTTCCTCGGCAGCGGCAGAAACAAGAAAAATTTGAACGTTACCGCCACTTGATTCATCTCCCGCGTAATTGCCGGTATACAAGTCCGTGACATCCTTTTTACTGCCACTCTTCATTCGTATATCCGGATAATAGCTGTCATAATTTATAGTACCCACAACAACCACATCTCCGATATCGTTCTGCGTTATATTACCGTCAATAACTCTTTCAATTTTTGTATGTATTACATCTCCTACGCTTACCTTTGATGATTTATCAAGTACAACAACCGCCTCTATCTGACCTTTTTCATTACGCTTTGTTGAGGCCCATCTGCCGTCAAGCAGCGGTACATTCATTTTTGAGAAAAATTCTTCATCAAATGCATACATCTCATAAACAACCCGATCATTAAAGCCAAAAGCGTCATTTAAAACACTTTTTACAGATACCGCACTAACATAATACGAATACCTCACGGTAACATCACCCTTGAGTGATTTGTAAAAATTGTCACGTATCAGTTCGGGGTCATAAAAAACCGATATTTTTTTATTTTCCAAAGGAATATAGATATATCCGTCGGAATTTGCAAAGTCATCATACGGAGCCATAAGCACAAACTTACTGTTCGCCGCTGCTACGGTAAGATTACATACAACAAGTATTACGGCTATTTCTATCATAATGAGAATATTAAAAAGGGGATTGCGTGTCACGGAGTAAAAACCGTATTTTATGTATTTCAATTTTATCAGCTCCAGTATATTTATTATCGGAAACAAATACATCACTTTAAGTCACATATTGTTGTTACATATTTAATGGCAGGCACTCCGTTTTATGACCCCATAACAGGCAACATTCCGTTTACGATAATATAACTATAATTTGTTTTCCATGTCTCTGATGTTTAATTTTGTCGAGGGTATTATCGACAAAGACATAATCACCAATGCAATAATAAAATATGATACCATGATTACTAAATAAACGGGCGTTATATAGAAAAATTGAAAAGAATTATAATATTTTGCCAACCAATCATAAACAAAAAATTTGAACACCAAATATCCCAATGCAGAGGTCACTATCATCGTCACCAAAATTTCAACCATATACACGATATGAACCTTTCTTCTTGTACACCCGCACAATCGTAATACTGCAAGCGTGCGGATTCTTTCGCCCAATATAAAATGGTAAAATTTTGCAATAGCCAAAAGTACTATTAACATCATCAATATAGAAATCACAAATAACATCTGCGTAAATTGAAACTCTATCGGGTCATACGGTTCGGGCAATTCCCTATACTCGATCCTCGAACCGAAAACGTCACTTGCAGCCTGATCGATTTTCTCTATATCGTCTTTATATAAAACTTTATCAAAAAACAAATTGATATTATATACTACAAATTCGTCAGGCATTGCATTAAACGGTATGAAATTCCAGCCGGATGAACCTATGCATTTATATTTTTTACCGTAAAGCTCGTAAGTCTCACCAATAACAAGCGGGGAAACTATTGATGGTCCATCTTCCATATCAACCCAACCAAAAATAACCTTCTCGTCAGAAGATATATACTCCTTCACCATATCGCTCAAAGCATAATCATCATAATTCAAACCCGGAAAATACGAATCCGGTAAGTATGTAGTAAGGTCGTAAAACATATCAGCATCAGATCCTTTTTTAATAACCTGTCCCGAATACACATACAATTGAGTTGACTTTAGCTTATATTCTTTGATTCTGCTAAGAAATTTCTTTATCAGTTCCCGAAATTCCCCAACCGGAACAGCTTTCGAGTGTGTTGATATATCAGTCGGATTTCCGTCTTTATCATATATAAATTTTTCATTGGTTCCGGTATTATAAAGTACTGAAAATTCCTCATCTTCCTCAAAAACAAAACTAAATTCTTTACCTTCATCAATAATTGTTTCTTGTTTTTCTTGCGAAAAATTCATATTATATGCCATACCGCATGTAATAAATATTACCACCATGCAAATTATCTGCACAAATACAAGAAAAAAGAACATAACCGTATGATGTTTAATAAATACTCCGATATTTTTGAATGCCAATAAAACAAACCTCATACCACACCACCTCCGTAAAAGCACTGTCGTGTACAGTTATCGCATAACACCGGTAATTATTTAATATGGTAATTATAACACGCTTTATAAACATTTTCAATATAAATTTCCAACAAATAAGATGATTTTTGTATGGATTTTGTAGAATTTTAAAAACACCCTCTTGATGTCAATTATCAATTTTACCACAAGCCTGATATCTGACCGGCATTGATAAATCAGTTATCACCGCCCTATTGCCGTATCACAATACTTTATTTTCGTATATCAGCAATTACAAAACAATAAAAAATTAATGCAGTATGCGAGGATTTTCCGCAATACTGCATTATTTTTCATATTATCTTTCCGTCCGATATTTCAATTTTTCTTTTACACTTCTCCGCAACTCCGGGATCGTGGGTTATTATAATCACGGTTTTCCCATCATCATTAAGCTTTCGGAAAAGCTCCATAATCTCCGCAGAAGTTTTCGTGTCGAGTGCTCCGGTCGGTTCATCAGCAAGTATGAATGACGGGTCGTTCACAATTGCACGGGCGATGGCTACTCTCTGTTTTTGTCCTCCGGACAGCTTATTTACAGGCTTTTTGGCAAGCTCTTTTATTCCCACCTTTTCAAGTGCTTCAAGTGCAAGCGTATTCGCATTGCCCTTTTTCTTCTTGCTGAAATAGAGCGGTATTTTGACATTCTCAATAACCGTATATTCTTCAACAAGGGCAAAGTCCTGCATTACTATTCCTACTTTTTCGTTACGTATTTCCGCAAGTTTTTTGTCCGACAGCTTATGTACGTCTGTATCGTCAATACTGTACTCGCCTTTCTCGAAAGTATCAATACAGCCGATTATATGCAGAAGTGTCGATTTTCCCGCACCGGATTTTCCGATTATCGCCAACATCTCGCCATCCTCAATTTTCAGCGATATATCCTTAAGGGCTGTAAACGCATTGGATTTTTTATAATTATAAGTCTTTGTAAGATTTCTTATTTCTATCATAATATCAATTCTCCTTTATCGTTTCCACAGGTGATGAGCTTTTTATTATGTTATACGGCAGTATGATTGACAGCAGATACATAACCGCAAGAATCACTACACTTATAACAAAATTGTTCCATCCGAATGACAGACCTATAAGATACTCAAAATTCATAGCTATCATTCCAAAAATACCCAATACCGCAAGTACTACCGACATACCGAAAATTATAAACAGATTTGCACTTATGATTTTTATACAGTCCCTCCAACGGCAGCCGCAAAGGAAAAATATTCCGAAGGTTTTCATCTGCCTTATCGCAGTCATAGCAGCCGCTCCGATAAGTCCCGACAGAATAACAACCGCCGCAGCAATAATCATAGGCAGCATACCGATGTATATATTATTTATCGTATTCTCCGTATCTTCGTATAAAGTCGGAAAATCCCTGTCATCATCAAAATATCCGATGGTTTTCAGCAAATCATTATTTCTCTTTATTGCTTCCTCATCAAGTCCGCTTCCGTATGAAACAAACCACACAGGTTCCGTTGTACAGTTAAATTTTTTATAGTTGTCTTCCTTGTAATCAACAAGTCTTCTGTCGGCAATTATGAACGGTCTTGCCATGCTTACATTTGCGTCAAACGCTTCATAAAACGAAAACAATCCCTCTTTATTATTATCATCAGATAAATACCCGCTCCCCGGCGGTTCATAAGTATTGTCCGTCAAAATACCGACAACCCTGAATTTTCCGGCAGGAGTAACGTATAATTCATTCAACTTTGTATCAGTTCCCCCCGATACAACAACTTCTGTTTCACCGGCAGAATTTTTCTCGGATGATGCCCATCTTCCCTCCGCAAGAGGCAGTCTGTATTTTTTGAATATCTCATCATCAAGAAGGATATAATCTACCAATTCCCCCTCGTCCATGGGCAAAGAAGAATGTGGAGCCATATGATCGTCCTCCCAGAACTCAAGCTGTGAATTGTAGTAAATTTTAGCATCACCCTCAAGATTTTTTTCAAGATAATCTATGACATCCTCATCATCAATATATCCGTCATGCCGCAGCTTCTCAATTTCCGCATTATCGCACTCATCGTGCTTTAATGTATCATCAAGCATAAACACTACTCCGCTGTTATTCTTTAGTATGTCTTTATACGGCTCATACAGCATATTCTTACTGTTATATGTTCCTACAACAGTATTGCAGAGTATCAGAAACACAGCCATCTCAATTGTGATAATTAATGTAAGTACAAATTTATTTTTAATCATATCAAAGGCAATCTTAAAATATTTCATCATATCAGCTCCTTTTCAGCTCCATTACCGATTTTCTTATCATAGGTATAATATTGAAGGTCATTATCAAAAGACCCAAAACAATATATACACCGAAAACCAACAGATATATATTAGCTGTAAAGAAGCTTTCAAAGGACGGATACAAGCAGGATATCAGTCCCGATAATAAATATTTGAATATGATAAAGCCTATAACACAGGAAACGGCGAGGGTCACAAATACTTCACTTATATACATAACAAATATCTGAATCCTGTTTCCGCCGCAAAGCGAAGATATCATCAATATATTTTTCCTTTTTGACAGGATATATGTATAAAGCCTTGAAATATTAAGAAGAACGACCGCCATAATTATAAATGAAACAGCATAAATCATATTGTTGAACTGTTTTTCAAGGAGAGGCTCGGGTTCGGGTTCTTCTATATTATTCGTCAGATCAGAAAATTCTTTTTGTATTGTTTCATAGATTTGTTTTTTCTGCTTTGAGGATGCATTATCAGCAAGAATTGACACCGAACAAACCATGAAATCATCATCCATAGCGGATATCCTCATTTTATATGCCGAATCCGCCGATTCATCCTGCGAAACGGTTTCAACAGAGGAAACAATGTATTCTGTATTATTTATCTTTACCTTATCTCCCTCGGAACAATCATAGAATGCATCTTTTAATCCCTCGTATTTTGTTATTTTTAAATTATTTTCATTATCGAGAAGATACGATAATGTTCCCTGCATCATATCATCATTTGCACGATAAGCTGAATATCCGTATCTGAACGTGGAATCGGTATATCCCGACACCACAGCATAGGTCAATACCCCGTTTGCAGAATTTAATACTTTTTTCAGTTTATCTTTTATATCCCCGTATTTCGGCAATTCCTTATAATTTCCCGGTAATTCTTCCTGCAATGAATATACAAGAGACTCTGCGGAGGCGTTATTATATTTCTTCTCCAACTTTTTGATTGCCTTATCTGCTTCATTCTCATCCGTTCCGGAATAAATAAGCTCACCTGTTTTAATGTCATAAAGTTTTGTACACATCATCTCGTCGTCATAGTTATCATAATCCGCCGTATAAATATGAAACGACTTATCATATTCACCTCTGTCCTCTGTAGGAACAGGGGTGGCGGCATCGATCATTCCCGAAACGGTCAGCACGGTTACAATACAGGCAATCTGAGAAATAATTATAAAACAAAATAACACAGGTCTGTTCATAATAAATTTCTTCAGATTTTTGAAAACCAAGGCAAACCACATTTTTATCACGCTTTCTGCATTTTTAAATTTACCAAACAATATAATATTTACTGAAATTAAAGTTTGGTCAGATTTTTAATTTCTTTCAAGTCAATTAACCTCTCCAAGACTTTCCGCAGGTGTTTTTGATTTCAGGATACTTACCGGCAGCATGACCGAAAACAATACTATAACCACAACCACTGCCGCAGTAATCAAAACATTTGACAGCCCTATATCCATTCCGATAAGATATTCCATATTCAAAGATACCAGACAAGCAATGGCAGCCACAGTCAGCAGCAGAGCCGACAAAACTATGATACCTATATCTGCAAGCATTATTCTGATACAATCCTTCCAACGACACCCGCATAAGTAGAATATCGAAAAGCTTCTTATGTTTTTAAGCACCAATACGGCTGTCGTTCCCGCTATACCTACTATAGCAATAATAATTATCGCAACGGCAATAGGAAACAGCTTCATCATAAGCTCTGCCAGATAATTTCCGGTATTTTGGCGAAGCTGTGAAAACGAGAGTAATATATCCTGCGAGGACAAATCCCCCGGCAAGAATGAACAGACTATATTGTTTTTTTCTTCAATCTCTTTGGAAGAAAGATCTTTGCCATATGATATAAACATTAAAGGATCGGTGTATATGCTGAAGCCTTTCCCCTTGCTTTCGGAAGGAATAAGTTCTCTGTTTATGAGCATAAATGTACCCATAACATTCACATTGGAATCAAAGGCTCCATACAAATCATTCACGCTTATGTTATCCTTTCCGGAAAAATCACCAATAGAGTTAATAGAGGGCAATAAATATGAATTGTCACTGAGAATTCCGACAATCTTTATTTTTCCTGCGGACGTTTCATAAACATTTCCGACAACCGCATCTGTTCCCCCGGAAATGACAGCTTCTATGCAGCCGTCTTTGTCCTTTTCAAGTGAAAACCATCTACCATGGGCAAGCGGAAGCCTTAGTTCGGACAATACTCGCTTATCGGGCATTAATATCTGAACTTCTGAATCTCTCGGCAAAAATGACTTCGGAAGAACATCCGAATCTTCATATAAATCTAATGTTTCCATATAAATAATATCCGCATCCCTGCCAAGCTTTTCTTTGAAATAGCTTATTGCTTCCGCTTCGGTTTTTTCCTCGCCGGTTTCGTCATCAAAAGCCGCCTCCTCATTAAACATATAGACAACACCGTCATTGCTGATAAAATCCTTATATGGTCTGTACAGAGTATTCTGATTTCCAAATATTCCGACAAAAACATTTATCAGTATAAGCGTGAGAGCAAGCTCGATTATAAGAATAAGGTGGAAAAGGAATTTTTTAACAAACATATCATATGCGATTTTCAGATATACCACTATTCCACACTCCTTCCACTTTCATTTACCGTTTTCCTTATATGCGGAATGATATTGCCGAATAAAATGAATATACCCAAACCACAATATGCAAGAAACATATTCAGATATATTTCCTTTGTAAAGAACCCTGCAAAAGTCGGGAACACAGCATACAAAGCAGTAACTATTCCGAAGTGGAACAGCAGAAATCCCAAGGCATACGACACACAAAGTAATAGGACTATCTCCAAAAAGCATATAATATAAACACTCAGCTTCTGAGCACCGCACAATCTGAATACGGTGATATTCTTTTTTCTTAACGATATTACATATGAATAAAGCCGCGAGATATTCAACATTATAACCGCTATGATAATAAAAGAGATAACATATACCATATTATTGAATTGCTTTTCAATAAGCGGCTGTGCTTTGGGCAGAGTCACCTCCGGAGAATAATCGCTGAATAATTTCTGTACCAATTCATCAACTCTTTTACGCACGTCAAAGGGTGCATCATCGGTGAGTGCGAATGTAACATACTCTGCGATAAAACTGTCATCCGTGCTGTCCAAATCAAGACTGACAAGTGATCTCACCGGCTCGTCAGATACCTCAACCTTTCCTACAATATAGTCGTTATCTCCTATATGTATTTTATCCCCTACATTCACTTTCCGGGGCAAGCCATCACCGCCATGATATTTTGCCATACTCAAATTAACCTTACCGGTACCAATTTTTAAAGAGGTAGATGCCAAAAAACTCATACTAAAATCTTCATCGGTTGTGCCGCTGATTTTCATATAATTACAATACTTACCTGCAGCTTTTTGTATTTTGTACAATTTGCCCATAATATCGCTGATTTTCGGAATAACGCTGATATCCTCCGGAACCGTTTGTGCAAAGCATATTGCCGGCAGCTGACTCAGTGACATAGCCTGATGGTGTTTTTTTTGATATTCATCAATTTGTTTTTCAAAGGGTTCATATATAGCGGCTGCTTCATCATAATCTTTGCCCCTGTACAACAGTTCACCGGTCTTTCTGTCAAATATCGTATAAAGAAATTCAGGCACATCACCATCCGTATCAAAAGCATCCGTTTCAGGATCCGCCAAGGTACCAACAACATCCATGGATATAAGACCCTGTGTAAAATCCAAAAGGTATTCTTTTTCAAAATCTATGTCCGACAGGTCATTTTGCGGCTTAGGTGTAACAGCATCAACCATTCCTGCCGCAAACATTGAAATACTCGTACATATAACAAGAGCAACGGAAATAAAAACAAATATCGCCGTATGTTTTTTTATAAATACAGCTATATTTTTAAACGCCAACAATATCCACATATTTTCTCCTCTCCAAGAACCTCCTCAAAATGGGTCAAACAATATCTGTTAAAGAAGCTATTTTACAGGGCATCCTGACCTGAACACTCTGATTTTAATATATTGCAGTACCTTAGTTGACTTTTCTGAGGTCCTGTGTATTTTACCAAAATATTCAATTTTTGCCACACTGCCATTAAACAAGACATTATCCGTAGAATACGATCGCTTTGTTCCTTGTCGCATTTTGATACTGTAAGTCTTGTAAGAGTCATTGGAATCGATTTTAAAAGAGGTACATCTTGCAAGCTTATAACTATCATAATGATCCTTATCCATTGTAGAAACATAAGCCCATGTTTTAAATGCATATGTAGTAACATACTCACCATTTCTATACGTATCTGTCGTTCCGATACCTCCTTTGATATTAAAAATACGATTACTGGTATAAGCGGATACAGAAAAAGAACAACATATAACCATTATAAGCATAAAGAAAGTAACCAATATCTTTTTAAATTTCATAAGTACTCATCCTTTCAAATTACGTCTGAACAATAACAGGCGTAATATTTAATTTCATAAAAAAATCATCATATAAAATTCACGCATCGGTTATACAACATATGTAGAACACTCCAGTGATGCCTGATTTATGTACATATAATCAATAATTTTACAGCATCCCTCCTCATTTTTCAGCAATCAATGCCTCATTACTTAAAATTAATATCTTTCCGTATACACCCCTTTCGTAAAATAAGCTCATCATTATTTTACCACTAAAGGGATATTTTGTCAATTACTTTTATTTACATTTTTAGATAAACAACAGAAAGAAATAATTGCAAAATATATGATGTATCCGTTTAACCTCACGGGCAGAAAGTCCACACTTCAAGTCAAAATCTCCCCATCGGAAATTTCAATTTTCCTTTTACACTTCTCCGCAACTCCGGGATCGTGGGTTATTATAATCACGGTTTTTCCATCATCATTAAGCTTTTTGAAAAGCTCCATAATTTCCGCAGAAGTTTTCGTGTCGAGTGCTCCGGTCGGTTCATCAGCAAGTATGAATGACGGATCGTTCACAATTGCACGGGCGATGGCTACTCTCTGCTTTTGTCCTCCGGACAGCTTATTTACCGGTTTCTTTGCAAGCTCTTTTATTCCCACCTTTTCAAGTGCTTCAAGTGCAAGCGTATTTGCACTGCCTTTTTTCTTCTTGCTGAAATACAATGGTATTTTGACATTCTCAACAACCGTATATTCCTCAACAAGGGCGAAATCCTGCATTACTATTCCTACTTTTTCGTTACGTATTTCCGCAAGTTTTTTGTCCGACAGCTTATGTACGTCTGTATCGTCAATACTGTACTCGCCTTTCTCGAAAGTATCAATACAGCCGATTATATGCAGAAGTGTCGATTTTCCCGCACCGGATTTTCCGATTATCGCCAACATCTCGCCGTCCTCGATTTTCAGCGATATGTCTTTCAGGGCAGTAAATGCATTTGACTTTTTGTAATTATACGTCTTGGTAAGATTCTTTATTTCTATCATGATATCAATTCTCCTTTATTGTTTCCACAGGTGACGAGCTTTTTATTATGTTATGCGGCAGTATGACTGACAGCAGATACATAACCGCAAGCATACCTATACTGAAAATAAGATTATTCCAATCAAGCGAAAGACCTATCAGATATTCAAGGTTCATTGTTGACATAGCAAAGCCTCCGGCTATTGCCAACACTATCGCTATTCCGAAAACTATAATTATGTTGGCACTGATGATTTTCACGCAATCTCTCCAGCGGCATCCGCAGAGAAAGAATATTCCGAAAGTTTTCATTTGCTTTATTGTTGACATTGCCACCGAACCGATAAGTCCTGCAAGTACAACAATAGCCGCTGTTATAATTATCGGAAGCATATGTACATAAATATCATTAAGCTTCTTATTGCTTTCATCAGCTAAGGTTGCAAAGTCCCATTTTTCCTCCACATCACCTATTGTTCTCAGATATTCGGTGTTGTTTTTTATTTGTTCATCGGTAAGTCCGCTTCCGTACGAAATAAACAAATAACTGCCTTCAAGCCAATTGTATTTATCAGGATTATTTTCAAAAAGCTTTTTATCCGCAATACAGAACGCACTCTCCAACGAAACCTGTGTGTCGAACGGCACATAAAATTCAAATATGTTTTTTTCGTCCGAAAGCATTTTACCCTCGTCCAAATTACAGTTCTGGTATGGAGGAATATATGTATTATCTGTGAGAATACCCACCACCTTCAGCTTTCCTGCCGGGGTATCATATACATCTCCCGGTTTTACATCCGTTCCTCCCGATACGACAATTTCAATCTCACCGTTTGACGTCTTTTCGGAGGATGCCCATCTTCCCTGTGCAAGAGAAAGTCTGAGCTTGCCGAAAATTTCATCGTCAACAAGATAAAAATCTATATCAGCACCGGCATTCCTTCCAACTTCTGTCTTTGGAAGGCTTGGTTCCAAAAAACTCAGAGCAGCGTTACTGTACACCTTGACATCACCCTCAAGCTTTTTTTCGATAAGCCCTATAACCTTTGAAACGTCAAGATATCCGTTTTCCCCTCTCAGTTTTTCGACATCATCGTTCTGAGTCGCATTTGTCACAAGCGTATCAAAATGCATTACCACTCCGGCATTATTTTCAAAAATATCCCTGTATGGTTTATACAGCATATCTTTGCCGTTATATGTGCCTATAACTACATTTGAAAGGATAAGAAGTGCCGCAACTTCAACTATAATTATCAGTGTGAAAACAAATCTGCTGACAATCAGGTTATATGCAATTTTAAAATACCTCATTTTCTCAACTCCTTTTCAGTTCCACAACGGTTTTTCTTACCATAGGTATAATATTCAAACCCATAATCAGCAGACCGAAGCCCATATATGCCCCGAAAACAGACATATATACTTTTGTATTGAAGAAAAACTCAAAATTAGGATACAGTACCGATATAACATTCAATAAACAGTAATTAAACAACAGGTAACCTATGATACACGAAATAACAAAGGTCAGCAGTACCTCTATAAAATAAATAGCAAACATTCGTATTTTGCTTGCACCGCAAAGTCCGAATACCATAAGCGTATTTTTTCTTTTTGAGAGAATATATGTATAAAGTCTTGATATATTCAGAAGTATAACTCCTATTATTATGATTGAAACAACATATATCATATTGTTAAATTGCCTTTCCAGCAGAGGCTTAGGCTCCGGCTCTTTCATGCCGATATCAATATCCGAAAATTCCTTTTTGATTGTTTCCGATATTTTTACAATTTGTTCATTCGTAACATCACCCGTCAGGTTTATCGTAATACTATCCACAATAAAATCATCGTCAACCGAACTCAATAGCAAATTAAGTATCGTTATACCCTCTTCTTCCTCTGCTGTTTTCTTCTCTACTTCCGAAACCGTATATTGGGTATTACCTATTTTCACTTTATCTCCTTTTTTACATTCATAAAACGGCACTTTGTATTTACTTGATGTTATGAGATTAATGCATTTCTCCTGTCCCATCCACTCCGGATGCCGGGCATTCATGTTTTCATCAGTTCCGAAAAATGCCGAATACGTCACCATATATTTGTCATCAGCATAACCGTTTATCCACCCGTCATTCAAACCATCCCCGGCAACTTTCATAACATTATCAAGTTTCTTTTTTATATCCTTATATTTCGGACAGGAAGAATAATCAATCCTACCATATTCAGCAACAATACCAATATCTTCATTTTTCGCAATTTTACTGAATTCTTCGGTATTATCCAGACCCGAATATAAAAAATCTCCGGTTTTCTCATCAAACACTCGTACAAACATAGGGGATTCTGCATCGTATTCACCACTATTGTACAGTTCATCTGTACCTAATTCTAATACAAATGCCTTTTCCCAATCCGATCTCTCATCTGTAGGCTGGGGTGTCAGCGAATCTATCATGCCGGAAACCGAAAAAACCGCAACTATACATATAACCTGTGAAATAATTATAAAAACAAATAACAGTGGTTTTGTTTTTATAAAATTCAGTATATTTTTAAATATTAATAGTAACCACATAAAATCCCCACTTTTCCAAATCTAAGTCACATTCACACAAAGCTTAAATTCGACTCATTTTGCAAATGTAATTTAACTAAATTTTAACACTAAAATTGGGTGATGTCAATAATTTACATTCACCTTTTTCATTTTTATTGCGTGAATTTTTTTAGAAATAATTATAATATAAAACAAAAGATACACCTTTCAAAACACTTTCGCATTAATTGTTTTTTTCAACAGAACCGTTAATAATCGGCATAAAAATTCAATTTTTTCCGCAATTATCCAAAGCTTCACGGATCACAAGCAGTAATAACCTTTAATCCGCATAATAAAAACCGCACCCAAAGGATGCGGATACAAAAATATTAATTTCAAAAAAATCATATATCAGGTGTGTTCACATTCCTGTTTTATAATCTCCTGTAGTTTCAAAAAATCCTCAAATGCGGCAGGCTTGCTCGAGGGATTTCTAAGAAGTGCCGCCGGGTGAAGAACAGGCATCATGATAACACCGCCCTTTTTAAAAAGCCTTCCATGCTCCGCCGTAATTTTAATATCGGGTTTTATAATTCTGGCAGCCGCAATTCTCCCGAGACATACCACAATCTTAGGTCTGATAATCGCAAACTGCCGCCTCAGCCATGGTATACAAAGCTCCTGCTCTTCCGGCAAAGGATCCCTGTTATGCGGAGGACGACATTTTACAATATTGGCAATATATATATTTTTCTTCCTGTCAAGATCAACAGCGGTAAGCATTTTGTCAAGCAGTATACCTGCTTTTCCCACAAACGGCTCTCCCTTGATATCCTCCTGTTCACCCGGTCCTTCGCCTATAAACATAACCTCCGCATCGCATACACCTGTCCCGAAAACAACATTGTGTCTGCCCGAGCAAAGCCTGCACCTTTCGCAGACCGAGCATTTCCCCGATAACTCTAATAATTCCTCCGCCTTTTTTTCGTCCATACTGACCTCCCGCAAAAGCCGCTTTTTTATCATTCTATCATAATAATACGTTTTTTACAATCCGCTGCTATATAAAAATCACTATAGCATAGCTCAGCCAAAAAATATGGAAACAATTTACAAAAAAGTAAAAGCACATAATAATATCCAACATAAGCTTCGCCGCCAAAGTGTTTTTCGGAGGTTTACTTATAAATCTCAGCCGTATATAAAGAATAAGCAGCAGCGGCAGAATACATTTTGCGAGAAATCCTCCAACGCCGTCAATACTCAGCGAAAGAAGCGGATTAACTTCCGTAAAAAGTCCGCTTGAGATAAGAACAAGGGTGAAGAGATAATCCGACAGATTAAGAAAATACAAAACAGCAAACCTGTTATCCAGGACACACTCTGATGTAACAAATGATAATATTTTTTTCATAGCCTACTCCTCTGAATGATTTTATATAAAAATATTGATTATAATAAAGTCTTACACTTGACAAAAACAGACTTTATGTAGTAGTATTAATGTGTATTTGTAATTTCGGAGGGTTAAAAATGTCAAAAAAATCATTTATAACAAAAACTATGGCGGAGGATATAATAAAGCGTTTCCCCACGCCGTTCCACATATATGACGAAAAGGCAATAAGACAAAATGCACGTGATCTGAATAAAGCGTTTTCATGGAACAAGGGATTCCGTGAATACTTTGCCGTAAAGGCTACGCCCAATCCTACAATACTGAAGATACTCAAGGAGGAGGGCTGCGGGACGGACTGTTCATCATATACAGAGCTTTTTATGAGCAAAAAATGCGGATTTGAATCTCCGTTTATCATGTTTTCCTCAAACGATACACCGGCTGATGAATTCAAATATGCAAACGATATCGGTGCGATTATAAACCTTGATGATATTTCCCATATAGAAACTCTCGAAAAAGCCTGCGGTATTCCGGAAACGGTATGCTGCCGCTATAATCCGGGAGGAACTTTCTCCATATCCACAACTATAATGGATAACCCCGGTGAAGCAAAATACGGCATGACAAAAGAACAGATAATTGAGGCATATAAGATACTGAAGTCAAAGGGTGCAAAAAAATTCGGTATTCATTCTTTCCTTGCCTCAAACACAACCACAAACGAATATTATCCGACACTTGCAAAAATACTTTTTGAGCTTATTGTTGAAATCAAGGAAAAAACGGGAATAGAGATAAGCTTCATAAATCTCTCCGGCGGTGTCGGCGTACCATATACACCCGACAAAGAGCCGAATGATATATTCGCAATAGGCGAGGGCGTACACAGGGCATTTGATGAAATACTTGTTCCGGCAGGTCTTGGAGAGGCAAGTATATACACCGAGCTTGGTCGATTTATGCTTGCACCCTACGGGCATCTTGTAACAACCGTAATTCATAAGAAGCATATACATAAGGACTATGTCGGAGTAGATGCCTGTGCGGTAAACCTTATGCGTCCGGCAATGTACGGTGCCTATCATCACATCACGGTTCTCGGAAAGGAAAACGAGGAATGTACGCATACATACGATGTAACAGGTTCTCTGTGTGAAAATAATGATAAATTCGCAATAGACCGCAATCTTCCGGAAATTGATATAGGCGATATACTTGTCATCCATGATACCGGTGCACACGGCTTTTCAATGGGCTACAACTACAACGGCAGACTTAAATCCGCTGAGCTTCTCCTGAGAGAGGACGGTTCTGTCGTTGAAATAAGAAGAGCAGAAACACCCGAAGATTATTTTGCGACACTTGAAAATTATTGGGATATCATCAAATAACAATATTATTATTGCCTGAAAAAATCCGGATACGCCGTCGGAGCTTATTTTCCTGCGGCGTATTTTTTTATATTCGTATTTCACGAGAAATAATTTTACCCTTTTGCATCCGAAAAAGCTCCTTTACGAACCTAAAGGAATAAACGAATCCATTTAGTAATTCTGCACTCAGCCATATAACAATGTGTATAAAAAATCTGCTTTTTATACAAAAATAAATGTTGACTTACGATATGTGTAATGTTAAAATATATGTAACAGGGTATAGGTGTGGTATATATACCGCTTTTTGGCAAACAGGATATATATTGGTGCAGCACCTGCGGCGGATTTTGCTTTGCCGCAGAGCGTGTTTACGGTTGAAGGGAAATGTATCCTCTTATGTCATAAACGTTTGTATTCCCGATACCCCGAAATTTATAAAAAGGAGATTGATAAAAATGGGAAATACCAACGGTAATGTGAAAACATATGCCAGGAAGGCTCTTGCCGTTTTTTCCGCAGCCGCTTTGCTTCTGACCGGCAGTGCTGTAGGCACGGCAACACTGTTTTCCGAAAACGGTATTACGGCAAGTGCGGCATCAGCTTCAGTTGCAACACAGTTGAAGATCTATGATGAAAACGGCAAAGATATCAGTGACGATCCTATAATATATGTTGATAACTCCAAAGCCGGAGGACTCGATGCGATCACTGAGAGAACTGTCAAGGTAGTTGCCAGTGACGAAAACGGTAACCCGGTAAATGATAGGATTACAGGTTACGTTGCCCATGGTGCAACAGATCATATTCGTGTAGTAGGTTCAACAGAAGGTACAAAATCCGTAACTTTTACCATTCAGGGCGGATATAATGACAATAGCGGTTCAACCGAAAAATGGGTAGGTCTGAAATCCGGTACAACAACGATAAGCCTTACAACCGAGAGTGGTGAAGTTTATCGTAAAATTACAGTTGTAGTTTATAACCCCGCCACCGATATGACCGTATCACAGGCAGGTACTAAACTTGATCTTAACGATTTCAACACTTCAAACGCTTGTACCACTATGACAATAGCCAATCATAAATACCAGTTTTCGGGAACAAAAGTACCGACAAACTCCACCGATGAGGTAGAATGGTATGTTTATGACGGGTTTTATGAAGGCAGCGGAAAACCAAAAGAAACTACGAAAGCCGAAATAACTCCGCAAGGTCTTTTTACAGCCAAGGCTAACGGTCAGGTAACTATCGTTGCAAAATATAAAGCAACAGAAACCTCAAAAAGAGAAGCGTTTTATGGAACTAAAAAAATCAAAGTATATGATGACGACGGTAAGGAAAAAACCGAGACCCTTCAAAACTGCCAGAATGGTCCGAAATATATACACGTAACTATCGTTAAGGAAAATCCGGCAAAATCACTGAAAATAACAGATGCTCCGGAAGCCCTTGAAATAAACGAGGAATTTCAGCTTACATATGAGGCTGAGCCTACATACAAAGGCGATGGCTATGACACCGGTGCAACCGATGAATATCGTTGGGAATCAAGCAATGAAAATGTTATAACGGTTGACGATAAAGGTCTTATCAAAGCTGTCGGCAAAGGCGATGCAAAAATAACCGTATACGGCGAAAATGAAAATGTACGTGCAGAATGTGATATAAGAGTAGTTACAAAGGCTACTTCAATTAAATTCAGCCCGTCAGGAAGCGTCTCCACCAAAGTAGGTTCTGATTCCGTTATAACAGCTATAATGGATCCCTCAACAGCCGATGAAGAAATTGTATGGTCTTCCAGCGATGACAGAATAGCAACTGTAAGATCAATAGTTGACGGCGCTTATACCAACAGCCAGTCGGCAATCATTACAGGTGTTTCACAAGGTACAGTTACAATTACCGCAAGAGCTAAAAACTCTGGAGTTGAAAGCAGACTTACCTGTAATGTTCAACCGAGAGTAAATTCGGCTGATATTAAGCTTACTACCGAAGAAAACGGCGAAATATCCACTATAAATGACGGTACACTCCTCAAAATCTTCGACCAGAAGCTAATTACAATAAACGGTATACTTGTTGGAGAAGACGGAAAAACCACATCCGATAACGACCATATTACATGGGAAGTTCTCGGAAACGGCGATAACAACGGCGATTATGTTCAGATCGTTGAAACAGATCCCTTGGGTAAATTCATAAAACTTAAAGGCTTTGATCGTGGAACTGTTCAAGTAAGAGCAAAATCAACAGAAAACCCATCCATAAACAAAACGTTCAATCTTCAGATACTTAAAAAAGCTACACTTGGCAGCATAGTAAGTGCACAGACATCCTCTGATAAGTTCATTAAATCATATAACGTAGGTGACGGAGTGGCTCTCAAAGGAGTTATTAAAATTGCAACAAACCATCCCTACGACCACGATGACAGCATAGTAAAATGGACATCATCCGATGAGAACGTTGCAATCGTAGATAATAACGGATATGTACAAATCGTTGGCAACGGAAAATCAAAAATTGCATTTATAACCGCTTCAGGATTCACAGCAAATGTCACAATTACAGGTTTTACTACTGGAAGTGTTGTAATTAGCGGAAACGGAATAAAACCCTCCGAAGACGATGAATTGCCTTACACTACTGTGAGCCTTAATGAAAACAGTACAGGTACAATAAAATTATCAGCTACTATCAAGGATACAGACGATAAACCTCAATCTGATGCTGCCGTAAAATACTGGGATTCCGACAACTACAGTGTAGCCACTGTAGATTCGACCGGTACAGTTACTGCTCATGCTATCGGAGAAGCTGTTATCACCGTTAAATCAGGTAACAAAACCGACAGCGTAAAAATCATCGTAACAGATCCGATAAAAAATTCGGATATAACAATAGGTTCGGATACAATATACTATTCACCCGATACAGAAAAATATGAGCCGGATATCGAAGTATTGGATCAGCAGGGAACACTCCTTACTAAAGATGTTGATTACACCGTTTCATATTCAAACAATACAAAGCTCGGTAACGCTACAGTCACCATAACAGGTATCGGTCACTACACCGGAACGGC
>CANQAJ010000010.1 GCA_947589365.1 uncultured Clostridia bacterium
GAGTTCTACTATAAAAATAATTTTACCGGCACGGGTTCTTTTTCCCTGATTAATTTATTATATGTTTTTTAATCAAAACAACGATCGAATTTACACATTGAGAGCCGCCCGCTGCATTAATGTTATGCACAAAAATGCATGATAACAATTGTGATATAATTGGTGTATAGGAACATTAAAAAATATCACTTATTATGTTTGACAATTAGTTGTTGACAAATAAAGATTTATTATGTATAATAACACTTGTGCCGAAAGCAGGCGGAAGATTTTTTATTTATGCGGGTGTGGCGGAATTGGCAGACGCGCCAGATTTAGGTTCTGGTGGCAAAACCGTGCAGGTTCAAGTCCTGTCACCCGCAGTGCAGGAAAATCCGTTTTTATAAATATTGCGTTCAACTGTTTTGTCGAACGCAATATTTTTTATATTTACCGGTTTTTATTTTAGATTTTTAATCTAATGGATAATAGAAGTCCCCCGCCTTTAAGACGGGGGATAAATCTATCTGTCAGCCGCTCTTTATCAATTCATATGTTTTTTCTTTTTGCTTGAAACAATTGCTATGGTTATAACGGAAATAAGGACGGAAACAGTTAAAATTGTAAATGGTGTTGTGTTTTCTCCGGTGCTTACAGGGTTATTATCGGTGTTTTGATTATCTGCACTTATATCCTGATTGTTGTCTGACGGTTCGTTATCGGAGGGTTCGGATGTTACGCCGATAGTCGGATTTTTGTCAGAATCAGATGTGACTTTGGAGGGTTGTTCGTCCGAAGGCTCGGAGGGTACATCGGAAGATTGTTCGTCCGAAGGCTCAGAGGTTACATCGGAGGATTGTTCGTCCGAAGGCTCGGAGGGTACATCGGAAGATTGTTCGTCCGAAGGCTCAGAGGTTACATCGGAGGATTGTTCGTCCGAAGGCTCGGAGGGTACATCGGAAGATTGTTCGTCCGAAGGTTCGGAGGTTACATCGGAAGATTGTTCGTCCGAAGGCTCGGAGGTTACATCGGAGGATTGTTCGTCCGAAGGCTCAGAGGGACCAACGTTCATAGTTATCGGTAATACAAGTGCTTGACCGTAAACTCTCCAGATTCCTTCATAGAAATCTAAAAACGGCACATTGAGGTCTTCATATTCATAGTCAGGAAGATAACCTTCAGGTATGTTTATATCATCTGCTTCAACATAACCCGGAGTTGGGAATTGATATATCTGACTATCTATGATTTCACCACTATCAGTATCCTGATAGTATATTGTACATGTATAATCACTTGCGGATACAGGTACCTGATTGCCGTCGTCATCATAGTTTATCATTTCAACATTGAGTATAATGTCACGGTCTGCAACAAACTTGCCGTCATTATTGCTTACGTTTACGGTTATGACGTCTTCCTGATTATCAGCTTTGATAAATCCGAATTCTCCCGATAAAAGAAGATCTTCAGTTACATCAAGTACATTTTCTCCAATATGCAGTCCGTAATCCTGAGCAAAAAATTCCGTTCCATGATAAACAAACTTAACAGGGAAAAATTCTCCTTCCAAGGTTGTGGCAGTAACAGTTGTAATTTCCGAAGCAAAATGTACTTTAGTGCCATTTTCATTATCATATCCGGGTTTTACTCTTACCTCAAAGTTATATGTTGTGTTCGGTTCAAGAGAGTAAAATTCAGGACTGTCCTGCCATTCTCCGTCCGGTAATCTGTATTCGCATCCATCCGCTGTACTAAGTCTGATATAATCTGCATCTATATCTTCTGCCGTTACAACCGGTGCATCAGGTCTGTCCGCAATTTCAATTGTAGTAATATCCGAAACAAATCCGCTGTTTTCATCTGCCATTTTCCATAAATGGTAGGTTACTCCCGGCTTAAAAGATATTGTTTTATTTGTATCTATGTGTATTTCGGTAAAATCATCCTCACTGCTGCTCCATACAGTGTTAGGACCGCAGGCAAAATTTGAAGTTTCGGCTGTTAAATCTACAGGATCGGACGGCAGCGAGAAATATTGCCGTTTAGGTATATACAGATATCCCGAAAAATCCCCTGTTTGCTTATCCGATATAACAAAATATTCGTATTCGTTATTGTCGTTGTTAAGAACGGAATAATCCGATACTGAAGAACCGTTGGGGATGAACTTTCCGTTTTTATCAACTACTTCATAGATATCTTCATTATAGCTTATCGTTTCTTTTTCATAATCTATAGAGATGTCATCGTATTTGTTTATGTTTATGAGTTTTAAAACATAAGTTGTTGTATTTTTTCCTTCACCGGAAACTTTAATTTTTATTTCCTTGCTGCCTTCATTGGCTGAAAGTGAATAATAATCCGTCCATTCGTCTGAGGCTGTTTTTTTGCCGTCTACTTCTATATTATCTTCACTTCTGGGACAAAATCTTATTTTTTTGTTTGCCTTAAGATAAATTTCAACAGGCTCCTTATCATTTATTTCGAGATTATTTACAGTGCCGTTATCTGAAACTAAGTCGCAAAGCTGAGCGGAAGCCATTGTATATGTGCGGCTTACTTTGTTTCCCGTTTTACCGTCTTTTACACCCCAGGCAGTAATTGTACAGGGTTTATCTATAGTAATTGCACCATCATAAGTTTTTACATCTCCGCCGTCGATCTGATAGTTTATTGTTTGATCGCCGTCAAGATATAATTTTGTTCCAATTGCTATCGGACCTTCAAGTTCCGAAAATCTGACATTAGAGATAGCTTCATTGTCTTCAGGCAACGGATTTGTAAATGCTTTTATACACACACAGCTCATTATACAGTGTATTGCCGGATTTAATGAACTGTCAAAAAATGAATATTCATTTACATCTTCCCACATATCGCCGTCAGGACTTATAAAACTTACTCCCTTGGTAACAGAATATTCAAGCTCATCTTTTCTTACGCTTGAGTAAGAACAATTAACTGCAAGGGGGTACTCATAATTAGGATTGGAAAGTTTTACAATAACCGAAAAATCAGTATTTTTCGTAAGCTTTACAGCATTTTCAAGTTCAATGGTGTGATATCCTGCATAAGGCTCAGTATGAGTTTCGCCCGAATATACAAGTTTACCTGATTTAGGATCTTTTGATGACAAATCGGTATAAATGCTTATCTGATACTTAGTATCGGCATCGGTCGTATAAAATGATACAGCTTCGAGCTGTTCATTGTCCTTAGCTGTAAAAAGATTTGCCGCATAAGCAGTTTTGTCCTCGTCTCCATTAGTATAATTGCTGTTTAGTAAGTATTGATAGCCTGCTAAGTCATATTGATAGTTTGTGGTATAATTGTCTGCCGATTCAAGATTATAAAAACATTTAGGGTTATAACATACACTTTTGTCGTAATATGAAAGCCAGAAAAAACCGCTGTCACCATAATCTGCTCCCCAACTGTTTTCAATAAGCCAGGCACCGTTATGTTCCGGTTGGTGATCCGAATTGAAATTTTCTTTGGGATAATTATCGTCCCAGCCGACAACCAAAACCGCATGGTTAGAAATTTGATCATCATAACAATAGTGGGAATTTGTTTTGTAATTATAGTATTCATCTGAAGAATTATAATCTATAGTTGTACATCCGTATTCGATAATGGTACTTTTCAATAAATCTGAGTTAAGTTCAGAATTGCTTTTATCAGATGGTACGAACAGGACATCCTGAAGATGAAAATCAGCATCATATCGAAGGTCTTCAAAAGAGGATAGATCCATATTATAATCATCTATCGCACTGTATGGAAGCTTATCAGACAAAACAGGACCTTTCCAGGCTGACATAGTTGCAGCCGAGACGATATATGAACCACCGAAATTAAATATCGAAGAATTATAATCTCTGGCTCGTTCATAAAGTTCACTTTCGGCGGGACCTGCGTAGCTGAACCAGGCGAGATGTGCGTTTGAGAGTGAAATTGACGGAAACTGTTTAATGATTCCGGATTCTGCGGAAGAATTTGCTGCAAACGCCCAACAAGTTCCGTAAGAGCCTTGATTTTCAACTCTCGGGACTCTTCCGTAATCACGCAGATCATAACTTTCCGGCAGTTCATTTTCGTTTAAGTTTTTAGCAAGACTGCTGTTTTTGTATGAATCGGCAAGATAACTGAAATCAATAGGTGAAGGAATATTTGTGCCATAATCATCCGGTGATTTAAGATATTGGACAAACTCCTTACTCACGGGTGCTATTGAACTTGAATGATCTGCACCCGTGGATATATATTCCTTTTTATCAGGTGTGGAGGCGGATGCTTGGCTGTCTTTTGATCCTGTTACTGCAAATGCGGGAGTTGCACATGACAGGATCGTTAGTGCTATGAAAGCACTTAAAGACCGTTTTGGAAATTTTGTTTTCATTTCACCTACTCCTTATTTAATAAATTTGCCTGTCGTTTATCGGTTGCTGAACCTTTTTCGACAGTCATCTCAATGATATTAATTATAGACCATTTCGGGTAAATTGACAAGATATCAAGAATATTTCATTTAAGGATGCGAATGTTTTTTTCTGCATCTTCGAGTATTTTTTTTACGTCTGCTCCTTCAATATCAAGTCCTTCGGCAGAAATAAAAACGGTATCTTTTATTCCGTAAAATCCTTTTGCCAAGGCATCAACATATTCAAAGCCGAAATTATGCAAAATCTTTCCTCCGGCTGTTGTAACGTAATAAAGCTTATCCGCATTACATAGTCCCTTTGGAACACCTTCGTCAGTATAACCGAAAGTCAGACCGCGAATGGTGATATTTTCAAAATAAACCTTAAGTGCGGACGGAAACGACATATCCCAATACGGAGCTGCAATAACAACGATATCGGCATCGGCAAAAAGACGTGCATTTTCAAATTCCGGAGCGGAAAAATTACCGTCTGCAATAAGTTTTTCACGTTTTTCCAATGCACTGAGAGTAAGCGGAGCAATACCGCAGTTGTCAGTATGAATTTGCGTTATTTTACCGTCAAGTAAGCTTAAAAGCTTTTCGGCTAATTGATTTGTGCGTGAATCAGGTCTTATACAGGCATTAATGTACAAAATTTTTTTCATAGTGTATCCTCACTTAAATGCAGTTATTTATTGAATGTATACAATAACATTCTAAGGTAATCATAACATAAAGAATTTATAAATTAAAGAAGAATATTTGAACATCAATAAAAAATATTTTTACAAAATTCTTACATATCCATGATATTTATGTTATTTGTCTGCTTTATTATTACATAGATAAATGTTATAATATTGACGTTGCAAAATATTGAAGGATGTGGATAGAATGATAAAATTGCTTATTGCGGAAGATGATGAAAATATAAGAAGGATGCTTGAAGTCACAGTATCTATTGGGGGATATGAATTCGACACCTGCGGCGACGGACTTGAAGCAACAGAGAAAATCAAACATAACAATTATGATTTGGTTTTACTTGATATAATGCTCCCGGGATGTAGCGGATTTGAGGTTGTTAAAAAAATCAATACGGAAAAGACACCTGTAATTTTTCTTACGGCACTTCAGGATGTAACGGATAAGGTAAGGGGTCTTAAGCTTGGTGCGGAGGACTATATTGTAAAGCCGTTTGAGCCTGTGGAACTGCTTGCAAGGATAGAGGTGATACTGCGGAGGAGAAACAAGCATAAAACTGTTTTCATATACGGTGATATAACCGTCGATGTTGCAAAGCATACCGTAAAAAAGAATGACAGGGATATAACCCTGACCCCCAAGGAATTTGAGCTTTTTGTGTATTTTCTGAAAAACATTGATATTGCACTGACAAGAGAAAGACTGCTTTCGGTTGTATGGGGATATGATTTTACGGGTGAAACAAGAACGGTTGACGCTCATGTACAGCAGATAAGAAAAAAGCTTGAAATCCAAAATTCACTTATTACGGTGCCTAAGCTCGGATACAGACTTGAAAATAAAGAGTGAGGAGAAGGTCTTTGAAACTTTGGTTTAAAATATTTATTTCTACATTATTTCTTGTTATAGCAATGATTAATGTAACGGTTGCTGTTATACTTACGAATAATCGTTCACTTATGATTTCAAGAGAAAGAAGCCGTGCTGTTTCTTCTCATGAATTTATTTGTGCGACATTAAAAAACAATGTAGCTTATGAGCGTCTGAGGGCGGATCAGTTTGTTATGTCAAAAGGTGATATTGATGATATAGTAAAAAATACGATACTAAAGCAGTTCGCTGAAGATGATATTACCATTATATATGACGAAAAAGGGGAGCTTACACGTATCGGGAGCGATAGTGTGAATCCCTCGGAATTACTGGATAAAATAAAAAGCAAAAATGATATTTATTCTCTGATTAATGATTTTAACGGAAAATCATATATTTTTGCGGCTTCGGAAATAATTCTTGAAGAGAATGAATATTATGTCATTACCTCCCAGGATATAACGGAAATATACACGGAGGGAGCAAGACAACTGAGATTTGCACAAATGATTTCTGTCTTTCTTGCTTGTATCACTGCAGTGATTCTGCTTATTATGATCAAGCTGTTTTTAAGACCGCTTAATGAGATTAATAAGTCCATTAACGAAATATCAAACGGCAATTATTCCAAACGCTTGAAAATAAGGGGAAGCGAAGAATTGAGGGGACTTTCGGAAAATATAAATATAATGGCAGGCTCAATTGAGGAAAATTATAAAAAAATAAAGGGTGTTGCAGATGAAAGGAAACGCTTTATTGACAGTCTTGCACATGAGATAAAAACTCCGCTTACATCAATATTAGGTTTCGCCGATATATTAAGAATTAAGAAAAATATTTCACCTGAAGAAATTAGCGAATATTCGGGGATAATAGTGGAAGAAGCAAAGCGTCTGCGTACACTTTCAGGCAAACTTATGGAGCTTATATCATCGGGAAACGGCTCTCTTGAACTCAGACCGGTGAATACGGAGAATTTATTGGGGGATCTGAAAATAGCTTTTATGCCGATAGTACAAGCCAAAGGGATAGAACTTATGGTGGAGTGTGAATCGCTGATAATAAACGCAGACGAGGATATATTTAAGTCGCTTATCTGTAATATTCTTGATAATGCCGTAAAGGCTTCGGGCGAGGGAGGAAAAATATACCTATCCTGCAAACGTGACGGAGATTATGCAGTGTTTTCCGTAAAGGACAGCGGAATAGGAATATCCGAGGAGGACAGGAAGCATATATTTGAGGCATTCTATATGGCGGATAAATCACGTTCAAGAAAACAGGGCGGAGCAGGTCTGGGTCTTGCATTATGTGCTGAAATAGCAAAAAAACATAATGCCCGGATAACACTTGAAAGCACACTCGGAAAGGGTACAGAGGTGCAGGTATTGATAAAAACGGCGGAGGCAGGCAATAATGAGGCTGAATAAAAAAATAATAGTTTCTCTTGTACTGATAGGGGCAATAGGATTAACGGAAATATTCGGCATAGCAGTATGCGGAAATATGATTCCGGATTATAAAAATCAGATATTTGAGGAAAGTAAATCCGACAGTACCCGTCTGATGTTTATTAGTGACGAGGACAGCTCACGATTTTATCCGTGGCTTAAATATAATGAGGCTGATATTCTGAATTATGAAGGATATGTTCGGGAATGCTGTGATGAGAAAATCGAGGAATATAAATCGGGAGCTAACGAAACTGCCATGGATGTACTGTACGAAAATGTTACACAATATCTTATTTGTGAGTCGGAAAAAAACGGAATTCAATTTGATGAAAAGAATGTGAGTCCCAAGGAACTCAAAGAGGCATACAAAAGCGTAAATTCAGAGTATAGGGAAGAACTGAACCGAGAGATAAAACTTATTAACAGTATGTTTGATAATGAACGCTGTGCTGTTGAAAATACGGATTTTGTAAGCAACGCAGTTATAGACAGAAATACAAAATTATTGTATATAGAAGATTTTGAATATACCGGAATAGATAAAAAAAGGCATAGGATGGATCTTGTTTTGAGTATGGCGGATTACAAACTTGAATTTTACAGATTGCGGGAGGAAACAAATAAGACGTTTGAATCTTCATGGATAACCGAAAAAAGTACAAAAATAATAAATGATCTTGATTATGCAATTACAGCCATTGAAAAATATTATATGTCGTCATATATGGAAATGCCGACGCAAGCGGATTATGAAGGATATATAATGGATGAAAAAGATAATGCATATATACCTGAATTTTTTAAGGAAAATCCGGATAATGTTTTGCTGAGTTATCTTTACGGTATTTTAAAAAATAAACCGATGTATGATTCATATATATCGGATAACAATGACTATATTGTTATAAATTTATACGGAAATAATGTTGGAGAGTATGAAGCGTATCATTATATGATGGAATTTTATGTAAAAATACCATATAATTCTAATGAATATAATGTCTTTTCGAGCGGTGACGAGCTGATAATAGTTTTTAGTGCAGGCTCAAGAGAGAGCAGTACAATACTATATTACAGTTTGGGTGTGGAGCGGATAACAGGAATAAGTATAGGAAAGGTCGAATAATTTATCATATCCTGATTTTTACATTTCTTTTGCAAAAAGCGTAATACTGCATGACAACCCCTGTGTTATATTTAATTTACCGAATATAACACAGGGAAATTTTTATAGTATAACGGAGGAAAAAATTATGGAAAACAATTTAAAAGAATTATCCGAATATGAAAAATTTGTTATGCAGTCAGATAATGTAAGCTTTATGCAGTCCGAATGTTGGAGTGAACTGAAAAAAGGATGGAAAAGCGAAAGAATAATTATAAGGGATGAATTCGGAAATGTTGAGGGAGCAATGCAGATACTGATAAAAAAATACCTGTTCTCAATACCTGTTTTATGTATGCACCGAGGGGACCGGTATGCGATTTTCATAATACATATGTACTTAGTAAGCTGATTGAAAGAGCAAAGCTTTTTGCGGATAAATATAACGCATTCATGCTTAAAATCGACCCTATGATATCATATGATGATTATGAGTCTGTCAATATCCTGACAGGCATGGGATTCAGACATAATCCTGATATGCCGGAGGACAACAGCGTACAAAGTCTGCAAAATTATGTGCTTGACATAGAGGGAAAAGCAAAGGAGGAGGTATTCAATTCCTTTCATTCCAAATGGAGATACAATATACGTCTTGCTAAGCGTAAAGGTGTTGAATGTGACTACCACAACAGCAGCCTTGATGCATTTTATAATCTGATGAAAGAAACGGGAGAGCGTGACGGCTTCTGTATACGCTCAAAGGAATATTTCAGAGATATGCTTAATGCTTTTGGAGATAATGCGAGATTATATATGTGCTACACTCCGGAGGGAGAGGAAATTTCAGGAGCACTTGCTATACGTTTCGGGGACAGAGTCAGCTACGTTTACGGATGCTCAACGAGCAGGCACAGGGAATTTATGCCGAATTATCTTATGCAGTGGAATATGATAAGCTGGGCGATAGAATCCGGATGCAGAATTTACGATTTTATGGGTATCCCGCATTGTCATGAGGAGAATCATCCTAATTACGGCGTATATCGTTTCAAAAAAGGTTTTAACGGAAAGGTGGTGAGATATGCGGGAGAGTTTGATTATATTTTTTCGAGGATGAAGCATTTTGAAATTTCATTTATGCTCAATATGCTCGGGTATAGAAAAATGTAACTGAAACAGGAAGAGGTAATTTAAATGAAGAGCATTAAAGTGTTTGCAGGTATGATAATACTATCAGTGATAACGGGCGGTACTTTATCAGAAATAAATTCCTGTAAGCAAAATACTTCGGAAGAGGAAAACATAGAGGTAAAGAGAAAATCGGAGAGTATAAATGCCGCAAATCATTATGAAATTGCGGAGTAATAATGTATAATTAAGAAAATTACAGAAAAGAATACAACAGAGAGCAGGAGAATTTTAATCATGCTCTCTGTTTTTTTCGGTTTAACTGTATAAAATGCCAAAATTGATACATTTTTTTGTGGATTAAGATAAAAATAAAATATATCTATAAAAAAATTTTAAAAATTATAAAAAATATAGTGACTTTTAACTATTTTTATGATATAATCATGATAGGTCTATATTTTTATAATTTCAGATAAAAAAATAAGAATAAACTTATTTCATACAGTAGGGTGGTTCAATGATAGAGCAAGTCATAAATATTGATCGCATGGAGCAGGCGGTTGCCCTTTTCGGTACTTTTGATGAGAATATAAGACTTATTCAGAATGAGTATATGGTTTCTGTCATATGCAGGGGTTCCGAACTTAAAATAAGCGGAGAACCGGAAAATGTTTCAAAGGCAGCAAAGGTTGTAGAAAGTCTGTTAAGTCTTGTCAGCAGGGGAGAAGCACTCAGCGATCAGAATGTCCGTTACTGTATGTCGCTCGTCAATGAGGGAAATGAGGACAAAATAGATCGGCTTGCAGGGGATTGTATCTGCGTAACCTCAAGGGGTAAGCCTGTTAAGCCGAAAACGCTCGGTCAAAAAAGATATTGTACGGCAATAAAGGAAAATACAATAACACTGGGGATAGGTCCTGCGGGAACAGGAAAGACCTACCTTGCTGTTGCGGTTGCCGTGACGGCATTCAGGGCAAGGGAGGTAAACAGGATAATACTGACAAGACCGGCTGTTGAAGCAGGAGAAAAACTTGGATTTCTGCCCGGAGATCTGCAAAGCAAGGTTGACCCGTATCTCCGCCCGCTGTATGATGCTCTTTTTGATATGCTCGGTGCCGAAACGTATCAAAAGTATGTCGAGAGGGGAAATATCGAGGTTGCACCGCTTGCGTATATGAGGGGAAGAACGCTCGACGACAGCTTTATAATACTTGACGAAGCTCAGAATACAACACCCGAGCAGATGAAAATGTTTCTGACCCGTCTGGGATTTAATTCCAAAATGGTTATTACGGGAGATGTAACACAGATTGATTTACCGAGGGGAGTTCGTTCGGGACTTAAGGATGCCGTGCGTATATTGAGAAATATTGACGGTATAGAGAGTGTTTCTTTTAGTGCATCGGATGTAGTCAGGAACAGGCTTGTGCAGGATATCATAAAGGCTTATGACAGAAATTCGGGCTCCGCAAATTCACGTTCATAAAAAAATATCCGGTTTATTGCAGCGGTGCTGAGAGGCGGATTAGAACAATTGATAAAAATTTAACATGAAAGGAAAGGTTGTAATGGATAAGATTAAAGTGATAATCAAGAATAAGCAAAAAGAGATTAAAATCCCTACCGGGCTGCGTATGCTGATAAGACGCTGCTGTAATGCAGTATTGAGGGAAGAAGAATTCAGCGGCTCTGTTGAGGTAAGTGTGACGCTTGTGAGCAACACGCAGATTAAAGAGCTTAATTCAATATACAGGAAAAAGGACAGCGTGACGGATGTGCTTTCATTTCCTATGGGTGAAAACGGAAAATATGATATTGACCCGGAAACAGGTGCAAAAATTCTCGGCGATATAGTTATTTCAATAGAAAAGGCGGTTGAGCAGGCAGAGCGTTTCGGACACAGTCTCCAGCGTGAGGTGGGATATCTTACAGCCCATTCAATGCTGCATCTTCTCGGCTATGACCATGAAGACAACGGTCTGCAAAAGCTCAGGATGAGAGAAAAGGAAGAAAAGGTGATGACACTCCTCGGTCTGCCCGGTTCCTCCAGTTATGTTATAGAGGACGTGACCTGACGGTGATAGATTTCCTTAAAGGCTTCAGATATGCCTTTTCGGGCATAATACACTGCATAAAAAACGAGCGGAACATGAGAATACATATTGTGGCTGCACTGTATGTTCTTGTGTTTGCACGTTTTTTTGCTTTTACAAGGACGGAATATGCGGTTCTTCTGCTGACAATAGGAGGAGTTATCTCAGCAGAAGCAATAAATACCGCAGTGGAAAATCTGGCGGATAAAATATCGGAAAAACAGGATGCACTGATAAAGGCGGCAAAGGATGCGGCAGCAGGTGCAGTGCTTATTCTTGCTGTTTTTTCGGTATTGATAGCGATATTTCTTTTCGGTAATATTGGCGGCTTTATATCAATGTATAATTTCTATATATCTCACCCGCTTGATTTTGCGGTGTTGATTCTGATAACGATGATATCAATAATATTCATAGTGACGGCTCCGAAAAAGGGAAATAAGGCGAAAAAGGACGGGGGAAAATAATGGAACATAATACGGCGTTTATAGCCATAGTGGGAAGACCGAATGTGGGAAAATCATCGCTGCTTAATTATATGCTCGGACAGAAGGTTGCAATAGTATCTTCAAAACCACAGACAACCAGAACAAGGATCACGGGAGTGCTGACGGAAGGGGACAGCCAGCTTGTATTCATAGATACCCCCGGACTCCATAGACCAAGAAATAATTTGGATGAATATATGCTGCGTTCCGTAAATGAATCCGTTGCGGGAGTGGATGCAGCCTTGCTCGTTACTGAGGCGAATTCCGGAATTACCGAGGGAGAGAAAATGCTTGTCGGAAAGTTCAGGGCAATCGGAATACCTGCCGTGCTGGCAATAAACAAGATAGATATGCTGCATGAGAAATCAGAGCTTGCACCGATTATTGCAGGTTTTTCCGGACTTTACGATTTCTGTGCGGTCGTACCGTGTTCCGCACAGACGGGCGAGGGAGTGGAAACACTGAAAAACGAACTTCGCAAATTGGCCGAACCGGGAGAATTTATGTTTGAGGAGGATACCCTTACCGATCAGCCCGAAAGAGTGATTGCTGCCGAAATTATAAGGGAAAAACTTTTGCGGCTGCTCGATAAGGAAATACCGCACGGCACGGCTGTGTTCGTGGAGCGAATGAAAGAAAGAGAGGATAAACCGATAATCGACATAGACGCTGTGGTTTTTTGCGAAAGGGACAGCCATAAGGGAATAATAATAGGAAAAGGCGGAGCAATGCTGAAAAAAATCGGCAGTTATGCAAGGCAGGATATGGAGAGGTTTTTCGGATGCAGGATAAATCTTAAGATATGGGTTAAGGTAAAGGAGGACTGGAGGAACAGAGAAAATATTTTGAGGAGCCTTGGCTACGACCGGAATGATTTTGAATAAAGTCACTAAAAAATGCCAATAATTTTCTGTGTTACAGGTTATAATAACAACATAGATATTTAGTAATACAGAAAAGGAGGCGGAAATATGGACGAGGGAAAAGCGTGGGATAACTTTATTGCATCAGGGAGCATAAAAGATTATCTTATCTATAGGGAAGCCAAGGCCTGTGTATCACAGGGCTTTTTCGATAAGAAAACGGAGGCGGAAAATGAGGCTGAAAACAGACGGTCTGATACTGACGGAGCAAACAATTAAAGAAAATGATAAGCTTGTCACAGTACTGACACGCACTAACGGCATTATACGCTGCTTTGTGAGAAATGCCAAGCTTCTGAAAGGGCGGCTGTGTACTGCTACACAGTCGCTTAGCTACTCAAATCTTATGATCTACTATACAAAGGATCGCTACATAATAGACGAAGCCGAGCCTATCGAGTTGTTTTATAACCTGCGGCTTGATCTCGAAAAATTCGCACTTGCGGAATATTTCTGCGAAATTGTACTTTATATGATACCCGAGGGAGTGGATTCCTCCCTTTTCCTTAGTCTTATCCTTAATTCTCTTTATCTGCTTTCAAAGGGTACAAAACCCGACCTTATGGTCAAGGCTGTATTTGAAATGCGTTTTTTATCCCTTTCCGGATATATGCCGGATCTTGTATGCTGTCGGGTATGTAACTGTTATGAATCGGATATTATGCATTTTCTCTATAATGAGGGCAAGCTTGTATGCGGAAAATGCTATATGGGAGGGCAGGACTCGATAGCCCTTTCCAGGGGTGCACTTACTGCCATGAGGACAGCGGTGCTTGCTGAACCGAAAAAAATTTTTTCCTTTTCCATATCGGACAATTCTCTTATGCAGTTTGCCGATTGTGCCGAAAAATATATGTTATTACATACCGAGCGTAATATGAACGCTCTTGATTTTTATAAAAAGATAAGGATACGGAATTAATATGAATAGATATCTTAAATCAATAGAATTTGACAAAATACTTGAAATGCTTGCAGGGCAGACCTCATCCGAGGATGCACATGAGCTTGCACTGTCGCTTGAACCGTCAAGCGGACTTTATGAGGCTCAGATTCTTCTGAGAGAAACCTCAGATGCACACTCGCTTATCGGAAGATTCGGCTCGCCCGGTTTCGGTGGTCTGCATAATATGAAAAGTGCGGCAAGGAGAGCCGAGGCGGGAGCAGTGCTTACAACCCTTGAACTTCTCAGGGTTGCGTCACTGCTTAAGGTAATACGCTCAGCTGTTGAATGGAGAAGTAAGTGCGGGTCGGCGGAAACCGTACTTGATATGCGTTTTAATGCCCTCATGCCGAATAAATTTCTTGAAACGAAGATTATATCATGTATACTGTCCGAGGATGAAATAGCCGATAATGCATCTGCGGCACTTGCGGATATCCGCAGAAAGATTGCCGCGGTATCGGCAAAGATAAGGGAAAGGCTCGATAAGATAATTCATTCCGCTTCAATGCAGAAATATCTTCAGGACAGTATTGTAACAATGAGGGGCGGAAGATTTGTGATTCCGGTGAAATCGGAATTTCGCTCCAATATTCCCGGACTTGTACATGATACTTCCGCAAGCGGCTCTACTGTTTTTATCGAGCCGATGAGTGTAGTTGAGGCAAATAATGATATACGTGTGCTGCAATCCAAGGAGAAAGCCGAAATCGAGAGGATACTTGCCGAGCTTTCAGCCGAGGTCGGAGCTTATGCGGATAACATATCAAGAAGCTATGAAATACTTACGGAGCTTGATCTGATTTTTGCAAAGGCTAATCTTGCATATTCAATGAAAGCCACCCTCCCCGAGCTTAACGATGAGGGAAGAATCTTACTTAAAAAGGCACGTCATCCTCTGATACCGAAGGAAAAGGTTGTCCCGACTGATATTGAGCTTGGAATAAACTTTGATACCCTTGTAATAACAGGACCGAATACGGGAGGAAAGACGGTCACACTGAAAACAGTCGGACTTTTATCCGTCATGGCTATGTGCGGCATGATGATACCGGCATATGATAACAGTGAAATTTCGGTATTTGAAAAGGTTCTTTCCGATATAGGCGATGAACAGAGCATAGAGCAGTCATTATCAACATTTTCCGCACATATTACTAATATCGTAAGGATACTTTCCGTTGCGGATGAAAAAAGCCTTGTGCTTATAGATGAATTGGGAGCAGGCACGGATCCTGTTGAGGGTGCCGCACTTGCGGAGGCAATTCTTGAACAATTGAGAATACAAAAAGCGAAAATAATATCCACTACTCATTATGCGGAAATAAAAAGCTATGCATTGGAAACGGAGGGAGTTGAAAATGCCTGCTGTGAATTTGATGTCACAACTTTGAGTCCGACCTATAGGTTGCTTATAGGTATGCCGGGAAAATCAAATGCATTTTCGATTTCCGAAAGACTCGGAATCAATGAGAGTATTGTTAAAAGAGCAAGGGAGCTTGTATCGGCCGAGAATACGAAATTTGAAAGCGTTGTAACAAAGCTTGAGAAGAGCCGCAGTGAGCTTGAGGAAAAACTTAGTGAGGCGGAGAAGCTTAAAGCACAGGCACAGCTCGAGCTTGAGAAAGCAAAGGAGATTGAAGAAAGAACACGCAGGGATCAGAAAAATGAAATAGAACTTGCACATGCACAGGCTGAGAATATTATAGCAAAGGCGAGGGCTCAGGTATACGGGTTGCTTGATGAAATGGAGGCTATCCGCAGGAAAAAGGAAATTACAGCGGAGGAGAGAGCAAAGCTGCGTGCGGATATTAGAAATATGGAGAATGCCGCAGATCCTGTTGAGAAACGAAGCAATGAGGAATATGTACTGCCCCGTCCGCTTGTAAGGGGAGACAGGGTTCTGATTTTTGATATCGACAAGGAGGGTACCGTTCTTGAAGTGGGAAAGGATAATGTGCTTGTACAGTCGGGAATCATAAAAACCCGTGTCCGCATGGACAATATAAGGCTTCTCAGACAGGAAAAGGTAAAGCTCCCGCAGAGAAGTGTTACACGTACAGTACGCCGTGACACAAGGAGTACGGCTGCAACGGAAATTGATGTCAGGGGAGAAACAGCACTTGATGCCATTGCCGATGTGGATATGGCAATAGATACGGCGGTTATGCAGGGGCTTCATCAGATAACGATAATCCACGGAAAGGGAACGGGAGTGCTACGCCGTGAGATACAAAAGCATCTTAAGACTCATCCGTCAATAAGGAGCTTCCGTCTCGGAGTTTTCGGTGAGGGAGAAGCCGGCGTTACGATTGCCGAATTAAAATAAACTTTGGATAAGGTGGAATGATATGGCAAAAAAGAAAAAGAAAACAATTATAATCACTATACTTATACTCATTTTTGCCTCGGCGGTTGTTTTTGTATTCAGATGTATATCCCTTGCTTTCACGGATAATATAAAGGACAAGTATACCTTGAATGAGGGTTATGACAATACATTTCTGAAATCCATGTTAGTTGGTGCGTCATTCGGAAAGGAATTTGAGATAGGAGAAACTGAATTTAATACCTATATCAACAGAAAATATTGTATTGTTTCCAACGATGGCAGCTCCGGTGCGGATCATATAATGATTTATTTCCATGATAAAGAGCCTGCGGAAATATACGCACATATTTTTATCAAAGGCTTTCAGTTTGCTGTACGTTCAAAGCTGAAGTTTTCACTGGACGGCGAAACAAGTGTTTTATCTGCAAGACTTTTTGAAGCATATGTCGGGGAGCTTGCGATACCCGATAATATTTTGTCATACATTCTGTCAAAGGTATCTGAAAATAAGGAACATATAAGTGTAAACGGAACAACGATAAGCATAACGGCGAAATACACATACAGCATAAAGGATTATGATATTGATCTTTATATGAAGGAATTTACACCTGCGGACGGTGAGGTGAAATGTAAAACCAACAGTCTGACAGGACAGGCACTAAAGGTGGTGGGTGAATATATTACCTCTGACGAGGGAAAGAAAGCTTTGTCCGGAATTTATAACAGGATAAAGGATAAGGTGGCTTCCTGGTTCGGGTAAGCAATGATCCCGCAACGGATATTTATGTATCCGAATCGCTGCGGGCGGGATTATGCATATTTCCGGGTACGGTCATGGACAATATTAAAATGAAACAGCTCCGGACAATCCCCCCGGATATACGGCTCTGCCGAAACCGAGTGTGCGTGGAATATTGCAATAACAGCAAAATGTCCTTGTTTATACTATATTAATACTTAATTTAAAAAAATATATAAATTTTTTATAAAAAAAGCTTGACAAACGAATTATTTTAGTGTATTATATAGATGTCGGCGGGAGGTAAGATAAAACCGCATGATATGTAACTGATTTGATTATAAGAGAATGTTCGGCTGTATTTGCTTTCGATTATTTCTTTTCTTTCCTTTTTCCTTTTTTCTTTTTATTCCTTTTGACAAAAGACACAGGGTTTTCTCTGTGTCTTTTGCCTTTGTGTGCGAATGATAAATTAATACAAAAAGAATTTTTTATAAATTCCCCTTTTGAAAATATCGGGTATATGTTATACTATAGATACGGTTATACGAAATATGTTGAATAAACGGTGATAATTATGAATGTCGCAATTTTTACCGAGGTTCTTGCACCCTATGTATGCGGAATTTCAAGCTATGTGGCTGTTCTCAGAAAGGGTCTGGAGTCACTCGGACATAGGGTTATTATTGTAACCTCATCACTTCATACGGATAAATCCGTATTCAAGGACGGTGTTGTTCGTTGCCCGGCAAAAAAATCAATGAATAAATACGGATATCAATGTAAAAACATAAATGACAGATATGTGATGAAATTTCTTACTAAATTTTCTCCCGATGTCATACATATTCAAACGGATACAAAAATCGGATATATGGCGTTGAGTATAGCAGACAGACTGAGATGTCCCGTTGTGTTTTCGGTGCATGATTATTATCTTGACCGCTTTGCTTCCGACAGATCTGTCGCAACATGGAAAATCAAAACCATGTTTGAAAAAAAGCATTTCTGCGACATGATAGATAATGCCAACATTGTTGCTTCTTCCAATAAACGTGCGGCATCGTTTGTACGTGCTGCCGGACGGAACCGTAAGGTACGCCTTATACCCTCGGCAACGGACAGGAGTGTATTTAATTATAAAAATGCAAATGCAAAAGCCGTAAGCAAGCTCAGGAAAAAGCTGAAACTTCCGCTGAATGCTGTTGTTGCCGTATTTGCGGGGGATCTCAGCGTTGACAAGAATCTTGAATTTGTATTGAGTGCCTTTTCAAGACATATAAAAAAGAGCGACAATATCCACCTTCTTATCGTAGGTGACGGAACCGAGCTTGAATATCTGAAGGATATGGCGGTAAGATTTAAAATCAAGGATATGGTACATTTTACGGGAACGGTTGCACATAATCTTATGCCGGCAATATATTCTGCCTGCGATATATATGTATGTTCATCCGATGACGCTCTTATGTCTATGTCGTTTGTTGAAGCTATGTCCTGCGGATTGCCTGTACTTGTAAAGGAGGATAAGGAAAAATTCGCATATAACATGATAAAGGACGGAGTAAACGGTTTTGTATGCAAAAACGAAGCGGGCTTTGCAAAATACCTTAAAAAACTTTCCGCATTCAAACCGGATGAAAAGAGTCAGATGAGGAGAATAGTACGACGCAGTATGCGTGATACAGATGCGGAATATATGGCTAAATGTACCGTCAAGGTATATGAACAGGCAATCAAGGCATTTAATATCAATGTGGATATTATAAAATGATCTCTGCGGATACGGTTCTTTCCGATTTTACGGGGGGTATACGACGTATATTGGCAGGTGATAAAAACAGATTGTCGTTTTTGATAAAATATTTCAAAAAGCTCTTTAAAAATTTGGTTAAATAGGTTATAATGTTTATAACCGTAAACTATATAAAGGCAGGTGCGGTGATTTGGAAACTAAATTTTCAGTCAGCCTATCGAAAATAATAAAAGAACTGTCGCTTGATGTGGCATATATGCCTAATAACCCCGATGAAATACGGATTTTTTCAAAGGATATAACACGTCCCGGACTTGAGCTTACAGGATTTCTTGACTTTTTTGATAATTCGAGAATAATGCTTTTCGGAAATACCGAAAACAGCTATCTTAACCGTTTCAGCTCGGAACAGAGGTATCATGTCATAGAAAGGCTTTTCTCGCTCAATCCTCCGGCAATAATCGTAACGAGGAGTATTGTACCGTATGGTGAACTTATGTCGGCGGCGGAGAAGTGTAAAATACCTGTTCTCAGAACCTCGGAGCCTACATCGTCGATAACCGCCGAGCTTGTCAATTTTATGAACCTTGAGCTTGCTCCGAGAGTTACAAGGCACGGTGTGCTGGTTGAGGTATACGGTGAGGGTCTGCTTCTTGTGGGTGACAGCGGAGTCGGCAAGAGTGAAACGGCAATAGAGCTTATAAAGCGTGGTCACCGTCTTATTGCGGACGATGCGGTTGAAATACGCAGGGTATCAAATACACAGCTTATAGGATCGGCTCCTGAAAATATACGTCATTTTATAGAGCTCAGGGGCATAGGTATAATTAATGCAAGAAGAATATTCGGTATGGGCTCGGTAAAGCTTTCACAAAAGATTGATATGGTAATAAATCTTGAGCTTTGGGATAACAAAAAGGTCTATGACCGTATGGGCATGAGCAGCGAAATGACCGAGATACTCAATAATCAGATTCCGATTGTTACGATACCCGTAAAACCCGGACGTAATTTAGCGGTTATAATCGAGGTTGCGGCTATGAATAACCGTCAGAGAAAAATGGGATATAATGCCGCAAGAGAACTGTTTGCCGCACTTGGTCTGGAATATCCCGAGGAAGAGGACGATACGGGAGATGTCAAGACTATTGATTTCTGATAGCTCATGCCGGATAATATACAACATATGCGGGTCCGGAATATATACGAGGAGAATATATTATGATAACCGATGAATTTATAAAATCAATACAAAGTGAATCCGTTATAATAAAAAAGGATGAACCGATGTATCTGCATACGAGTTTTCGTATAGGAGGAAATGCGGAGTGTTTTTGTGAGGTCAGAAGTATAGACGCACTCAGAAATGTTGTTTCAGCCTGCAAAGGTTTTGGCGTTCCGTATTTTATAATCGGACTCGGTTCAAATTTGCTTGTTTCCGATGAGGGAATATGCGGAGTTGTTATAAAGCTTGGAGGAGATTTTGACGAGGTTGAAGTAAAGGATAACAATACACTGCGGTGCGGTGCGGGTATAAGTCTTGCCGGCGTATGTATCTGTGCAAAAAATAACAACCTTGGAGGAATGGAATTTGCATGGGGTATTCCCGGGTCAATGGGCGGTGCGGTATATATGAATGCCGGAGCCTACGGCGGAGAGATGAAGGATATCGTTGTATCTTCAAGGTATCTTGACGGTGACGGAAATATAAGGGAAATATCGGGAGAAGAGCATAAATTCTCGTATAGGAACAGTTTCTATACGGATAAAGATTATATAATTCTTGATGTGACGCTTAAGCTTAATCCGAAAAATAAAAATGAGATATTTTATCTTATGCAGGATACAATGGAGAGACGCAAGGCAAAGCAGCCGCTTAACCGTCCGAGTGCGGGGAGCGTATTCAAGCGACCCGAGGGTTATTATGCCGCGGCACTGATTGAGCAGTGCGGTCTTAAAGGTTTATCATTGGGGGATGCACAGGTGAGCGAAAAGCATTCCGGGTTTATTGTCAATAACGGAAGTGCATCGGCAAAGGATGTTCTTGAGCTTATCGAAAAGGTGAAAAATGTTGTAAGAGAGAAAACGGGTGTAGAACTTCAATGTGAGATAAAATATATCGGATGACGGTATATATAATAAAAAGGGATATCATACGAAAATGGGAAACTTACGGCAGGAATACAGGTGACAGTACAGATGGAATTTATAATTATTACCGGATTGTCGGGAGCGGGAAAATCAGTCGCTATGAAAAATATGGAGGATATAGGATTTTATTGTGTTGATAATATACCCCCGGTATTGGTACCGACATTTTATGAGCTTTGCGAAAAATCCACAGACGAGCATATGAAAAAAATAGCGGTTGTTACCGATATAAGGGCAGGGGATGTATTCGATGATCTTTTTGATTCCCTTGCAAAGCTCAGGGCGGTACATAAGAAGTATAAAATATTGTTTCTTGATGCAAGGGATGATGTACTCTTAAGGCGTTTTAAGGAAACAAGACGCAAGCATCCGCTGAGTGATAATTCGGCCACAACGGAGCTTGCCGTAACACTTGAACGTGAGCTTCTTATGCCGGTTAAAGCCCGTGCGGATTATGTGATAGACACATCTCTGTTGTCGCCCACACAGCTGAAGGAAAGGATAACCTCGTTATTTTTGGGGAATATATCCTTGGGACTTACGGTAACCTGTATGTCTTTCGGTTTTAAATACGGGCTTCCGGCAGAGGCGGATCTTGTTTTTGATGTTCGTTGTCTGCCTAATCCGTTTTATATTCCCGAGCTTAAGGAGCATACGGGGCTTGAAGCCTGCGTGTATGATTATGTTATGCAGTTTGAGCAGTCGGGCGGTTTTGCTGAGAGAATGATTGATCTTGTTGATTATTCTCTGCCGTTGTATCTGAGCGAGGGGAAAAGTCAGCTTGTCATAGGTATAGGCTGCACAGGGGGAAAGCACCGCTCGGTAACGCTTACAAGGGTTTTGTATAATCATATACTTGAAACCGGACAGAGGGCTATTGTACATCATAGAGATATAAATAAAAACTGAAGGTGATTTGAGTGTCATTTTCAAAGGAAACGAAAAAGGAGCTTTGTTCTTCGGAAATATGTGATGATAAGGGAAAAAATTCTCTTGCATACGGTATGGCATTGTTTTCAAAATTCTTTTCTCCCAAAGCGATCGGATTTACAACGGGCTGCAAGGCTGTTGCTGTTTTATATTCCGAAACAATATCCTCACTTACTTCAGCCATTGTTGATATATCCTGCACATTGACAAAACGCCGGGAGGAAAAGGATATATATACACTGAGTGTACCGGACAGCGGGGACTGCGGACGAGTGTTCGATTATTTCGGTCATGCGGATAACGTGCCGAGCCTGCGGATAAATCGTGCGAATATCGAAAGTGAGGAATATATCCCGTATTTTCTCAGGGGGGTATTTCTTGTATGCGGAAATGTCACCGACCCCGAAAAGGATTATCATATGGAATTTGTTGTGCCGCATATGAACCTTGCCAATGATTTGAGCAGGCTTATGAGTGAAATTGATATTATGAAAAGCGAGCCTAATGTTGTACGAAGAAAAGGAAGCTATGTTGTGTATATCAAGGGAAGTGACCTTATAGCCGATATGCTTGCCTATATCGGGGCACCCATGGCTTCACTTGACATAATACAGCAGCAGATATATAAATCCGTCAGAAACAAGGTAAACAGGCAGATAAACTCCGAAACCGCAAACAGCAACAAGACAGCGGCTGCGTCTGCAAAGCAGCTCAAGGCAATTGCCGTTATAAAGGAGAAGCGAGGACTCGGATATTTATCGGACGAGCTGCGTGAGCTTGCCGAGCTGCGTGAGGAATATCCCGAATATAATCTGCGTGAGCTTGGCGAGGCACTGAGTACTCCGATAAGCCGTTCGGGTGTAAACCACAGACTGATGAAAATTATGGAAATTGCGGAGGAACTCGGCGGCGAGGTGTCCCACAGGCAGAGATGAAATTGTGAGTCTGTTTTCGTCTGACGAAGGCTTTTATAAAATTTGAGTATCAGGGAGAGTTTGATGTTTATAATAAAAAACTACCGTCTGTCTTTGTATTTGTGACAGACGGGTATTTTTGTTATGCGATATTTACCTTTCTCGGATGAACCGCTTTTACTAATGCAGCTATAGCGGCAATAATTACAAATACACTAATCCACTGTGACGTTGATATTCCCAAAAGGAAACCACGAATTTCGTCACCTCTGAAAAATTCGGTTGTCATCCGCAAAATACCGTACATCAGCAGATATATAGGAAAAAGCAGCCCTGTTTTGTGTATTCTTTTCGACAATATAATGAGAACTGCAACTATAAAGAGATCTCCCGCACTTTCAATAAGCTGTATGGGAAGCCTTGTTACACCGTCTGCTTCGGGAACAAGAGAGTGTTCATATAGAAATCCCCATGGGCTTTCTATACCGTAACAGCATCCGCCGAGAAAACAGCCTATTCTGCCAAATGAATGAAACAGAGGAATTGCCGGTGTAAGCACATCGGAATAAACCGGAATATCAAGCTTAAGACATCTGCAATAAATATAACCTGCAATTATCCCCCCGATAAGTCCTCCGTAAAATACCATTCCTCCGAAAATATCTGCAAAATAGAACCAAAAACTGTCCCATGATGCAAAAACAGTCTGTAGGTTACTAATGCAAAGCCAAAACTTATTGAGATTTGTAATTCCGTAAAGAATATGTGCACCTGAGAACACTCCGAGGGCAGACACCGCAGGGATATTTACTATCTGTACACTGCTGATCTGTTCGTTCCCCCGGCAGCGGTGCCGAACCAATAAGGCTGCGGCGGTAAGTCCGAGTACTGCCATTATGGTATATGTTGGAATGTCAAATCCGAGAAAAGATATTGTCGGTAACATAACTTCTCCTTTCCGGGCAAAGATATAACAACGGAAGTGCTGCTATATCCTATTGTGTTGAATATAACATGAGGCGGTGTGTGCCGCCTCGGATTCCGGAATAATAACCCACCGGTCAAAAATTGTATGCATAGCTTGAAAAGGTTGACGCTGTGCTTGAAGCGGCTGCTCCTGCACAAACCGTACAGATAAGACATCCTGCACCGGATACGATTGCTATAATTGAGCAGACAAGACCGCCTATTGCAAGACCGTTGCGGTTAAGTCCGACTGCCGAGCTTTTGTTGCCGGAAACAACAGCAAGAATTACGCCAATTATACCCAGCACACAACCGACACCGTACAGCCAGCCTGTACAAAGTCCCACAATGCCCAATACCAGTGATGCAGCTCCCGTTCCCTTGCCCGGATCATTCGGTCTTTGAAAATTGTTTGGTTGTTGATTCATTTTAAGTTCCCCCTGAAAAAATATTTGTAATAAATCAGTATTTTTTATTACACTACAAATTGTAATATATTTATGAAATTATGTCAATAGCAATTTTGTATATAATATTACAAAAAATATACAATTATTACATATAACAATACTTAATTATATTTTATCATGAAATTAATTCCGGTACGGTTAAAATTCAAATTTGTAGTATATACTTATTAATAAATTGAATTTACAATTTGTAGTAAGGGGTGATATTATGAATGACAACAAGCTTAAAATAAAAAAAAGAAATCCTCTTAAGGGGGAGGATGGAAGCAAAGTAATTTCAGTGCGTCTTAAGGATGAAATAATTGAACGTCTGGACAAGCTTGTAAATGAAACAAACCGTTCAAGGAACGAAATCATAAGTATAATTCTTGAATACGGTCTTGATAATGTAGAGGTTGAATAAATTGCAGTAGTATAAGAATACAAATTGTATTACAAATTCGTCAGAGCTGTCATACAGATTTTTTGAAAAATTTTCCTTGAATTTTTCGGAATATATGTTATAATTACTACATAACGCATTGATAAAGAAAAGTAATTCCCGGATGGCTGTCAAAGAGAGTGCTGACATGGCTGGAAGCAGCATACGACTGCGGGGGTGAAGTTCGCTTTGGAGCGGTGCCGCTGAACATGGGTGACAGTAGGCGGCAACGGGTCGGCACCGTTAGATGCCGTAAGAGTGTTTGCGTAACCGCAAAAATCCGGGTGGTACCGCGGAATATTTGTTATTTCGTCCCTGTACAGATTGTCTGTATGGGGACTTTTATGTATTTATAAAAACGGAGGTATAATAGTGGACGAAAGAATTTTACGGATGAAAGAGGAATTTTGTGGGGAGCTTTCGGGTATAACGGAGCTTTCCGAGCTTGATAGGCTGAGGGTGGCTTATCTCGGGAAAAAGGGAAGTATCACGGCTCTTCTTAAGGGTATGAAGGATCTTTCCCCGGAGGAAAAAAAGGCGTTTGGTGCAGATGTCAATATGCTTAAGGAATTTGCCGCAGAACAAATTGAGAAAAAAACGGAAGTTCTGCGTAAGAAGCAGATTGAGGAAGAAATTGCAGCTATGCCCACATTCGATATAACCGCTCCTGCTGCCGATAATTCGGGATCATATCACCCGATAACGCTTGTTCAAAGACAATGTGAGGCTGTTTTTAAATCAATGGGCTTTACGGTTGAGGATTATTCCGAGGTGGTAACGGATTATGAGTGTTTTGAGGCGGTAAATATTCCAAAGGATCACCCGGCAAGAGATATGCAGGATACCTATTATCTTGAAAACGGTCAGCTTCTTAAATCACAGACCTCAGCCGCACAAAATGCAATACTCAGAAAATACGGTCTCGGTCTTATAAATAACGGAGTGCCGATAAAGGCAATATTCCCCGGACGATGCTTCAGAAATGAGGCAACGGACGCCTGCCATGAAAATACCTTTTTCCAGATGGAGGGTATGATGGTAGATAAGAATATATCAATTTCAAATCTTATCTACTTTATGAAGACAATGCTTTCCGAGGTATTCAGAAAGGATATAAGAGTGCGGCTTCGTCCCGGATTTTTCCCATTTGTGGAACCGGGTTTTGAGCTTGATATAAGCTGCCTGATATGCGGCGGTGACGGATGTCCGTCATGTAAGCACAGCGGCTGGCTGGAACTTTGTCCGTGCGGTATGATACATCCTAATGTTCTTCGTGAGGGAGGAATAGATCCCGATGAATATACAGGCTTTGCATTCGGTCTTGGTCTGACAAGACTTGCAATGATGAAATACGGTATAAAGGATATTCGTGACCTTAACAGCGGAAGTCTTAAGGTGCTGTCACAGTTCAGAGATGACGATTAAAAGATAAAAAAATTTGACAGGGAGATATAATATGTTTTTATCAATGAATTGGATCTGCGATTTTGTGGATCTTGAAGGACTCGATAAGGTTGATCTTATCCACAAATTTTCTCTTTCTACCGCAGAGGTGGAAAATGAAATATTTTACAAAGGTTCGGATATCAGCGGAATAGTTGTTGCTGAAATAAAATCCGTTGAGGCACATCCTGAATCAAAAAAGCTTCACCTTCTTAAAGTTGATACAGGAGAGGGAGAGCTTACGGACGTTGTATGCGGTGCAAAAAATGTGCGTGTCGGAATGAAAACGGCATTCGCAAAAATCGGTGCAAAAATAGGAGATATTACCATAGCACCGAGAAAGCTTGCCGGCTATACATCAAACGGTATGTGCTGCGGAGAATCGGAAATAGGTTTATCGGATGATAATTCGGGCATAATGGAAATAACGGATGATGTTCCTAACGGTACGGATATCAAAACAATATATGATGTTGACGATATAATTTTTGAGGTTGACAATAAATCTCTCACAAATCGTCCCGATCTTTGGGGACATTACGGAATAGCAAGAGAATTTGCCGCTCTTGCGGGCAGACCGCTTAAAACTCCGGAGACGGATGACCTTACGGTATATTCCGATCTGCCGGGCGTTGACCTCAAGGTTGAGGATAAGCTCTGCAAAAGATACAGCAGCATAAAGGTGGAGAATATCAAAAGAAACATCAGTCCGGTTAATATAAGAATACGCCTGTACTATTGCGGAATGAGGGCGATAAATTTCCTTGCCGACCTCACAAACTATATCATGCTTGAAATGGGTCAGCCCATGCACGCATTTGATGCACGCAAGGTGGAGCAAATCAGGGTAAAACGCTTCGATAAGAAATTTACTTTCCGGACCCTTGACGGTGTCGAAAGAAATATTGATGAAAATACACTTATGATATGCAACGGAGATACACCTGTTGCGATAGCAGGTATCATGGGCGGTCTTGACAGCGAGATAGTTGAGGATACAACTACACTTGCACTTGAATCCGCAAATTTTGATGCCGCAAGCATAAGAAAATCCACGGTAAGGCTTTCGCACAGAACAGATGCTTCCATGCGTTACGAAAAGAGCCTTGATCCTGAAATGACAGTACCGGCAATAGGACGTTTTCTGTATCTCCTTAAAAAATATGACAGCGGGGTAAAGGTGGTTTCTTCGCTCACTGATGAGTATGTTGAGAAATTTTCTCCTGTTGTGCTGAATTTTAATCAGTCATTTGTTGACAGATATACAGGTATAAAAATTGACGGAGAAACTATTGTGAAAACCCTTACCGGTCTTGGCTTTGGTGTAAAGCGTGATGGTGACAGCTTTACGGTTGATGTTCCGTCATGGAGAGTTACAAAGGATGTAACTATGAATGCGGATATTATAGAGGAAATCACAAGAATATACGGATATGATAATTTTGAAGTAAATACAGCACTTTCTCCCCTTTACCCGATAAGAGAGGACGAGATAAAGACGGATGAGGAAAAAATTAAGGATATTCTTGTAAAGCGTTTCAGTTTGCATGAGGTACATTCATATGTCTGGGCATATTGTGACGAGCAAAGGTCAATAGGTATTCCTGTGGAGAAAAATGTAAGACTTGCAAATGCGACAAACCCGAATATCGAAACACTGAGAAATTCCATGATACCCACACAACTTTGTCAGGTTAAGTCGAATGTATCGTATTCACCCGAGTTCGGTATATTTGAGATAGGCAGAGTTGTAAACGGTCTTGATGAGAATAATTTGTGTATAGAGAATAAGAATCTCGGTATTACACTATACAGCAAGCAGACGGAGCTTAAAACACTTTATTTCAGACTTCGTGATATCCTTGTTGAGCTTGCAAGAGATATAAAGCACTTTGAGCTTGAGTTTGTCAAGACGGAACCGACACACACTTATGAGCATCCGGTAAATCTCAACAGGGTTATACTCGGAGGTATTGATATAGGTATTATAGGAACGGTGTACCCGACCGTGGGAAAGAATATAGACAAGAAGGGCAATATAGTATTTGCGGAGATTGACGTAAATAAATTTGCCGCTGCCGATACAAAGCCTATTGAATATGATGAGCCTTCAAAATATCCGACAATGGATTATGACCTCAGCCTCGATATGCCGAAGGAAATGCTTTTTGCGGAGCTTACCCGCTGCTGGAAATCGGACGACAGCGGATTAATCAAAAACGTGAGCGTTGTTGATACCTATGATACGGAGGAAATTCACAGAATTACCGTTCGTTTTGAATTTTCCTCAAACGAAAGAACCCTGTCATCAGCCGAGGTTCAAAAGGTGATTGACAGTATAACGAATAAGCTTGCCGATATAAATGTTACTATAAAAACTGCATAACGATTTATAATATAAATAACACAAAAATGCTTTTTTTAGATAAAAGCAAAAAAATAATCGGTTTGTATTGTATTTCGCTCGGATATGTGTTAGAATAAAATAAATGCGGAGGTGATATGGATGCGTAGTGACGCAACAGATAAGACAATAGTATTTTCGATTTCGGATAACCGTGACGAGTCCGTGAAGGCTATTTTGACAACGGTGTATAATGCTCTCAGGGAAAAAGGTTATAATCCGGTTAATCAGATTGTGGGTTATATTCTTTCTGAGGATCCGACCTATATCACCACCCATAACAATGCACGCAACCTTATCAGAAGAATCGACAGGGATGATCTTCTGGAAATTCTGTTAAAGAATTACCTTAATATCTGATGCGTGCAGATATGACCGGTATTTACGGGAAAGAAAGAACGGGGGTCTGATTATGGCGGAGACTAAGACGCGTTTCCCTATGTATAAGGGAAAGCCGCTTGTAAGGAGCGGAGATCTTCTCTATTACGGAGATATGAGAGACAACTATGTTGTCAGAATGCAGATAAAATCGAAAAAAGAGATAGAGCCTATCAACGTGGTGGAAAACAGCACAATGCAGAACATGAAAATTGCCGATAAGGTTTATGTGCAGCTTCTCAACACGGATATCAATGTAAGCCCACAGAAAGCGATAGCAAAGACGGGTGAACAGCCCGATTTGTTTTCAGCCTTAGATATAGGGTATGTGTGGCTTCAGCAGGCTCTCAGAGAAAACTGATTATCTTTATTCCGGTGGCGGCGGCGTGCCGGTGCCGTGCCGGCACAGTCAATCCGTAATTATTTTACTCAGGCAAATCAGTCTATAGCTCGACCACAAGTTTACTCGATGAACAAGCGGCGTGCCGCCGCTGTCAGTTCGTAATTAGTTTTCTCAGGCGAATTAATCTATGGCTCGACCATTAATTTATGTGATGAACAACAGATGAGTATGTCATTTGTAGTTGTGGGGGCTGTCGCAGTAAGAAAAGCGGCAGCCCAAAAAATATGCAAAAATGTAAGGTGCTGCCGCACTGCGTTTTTTTACGCTTGTGCGGCAGCACCTTTAATATACCTGCGGCGGCGTGCCGCCGCTGTCAATCCGTAATTATTTTACTCAGGCGAATTAGTCTATAGCTCGACCATAAATTTACTCGATGAACAAGTGATGAGTTTGTCATTTGCAGCGTGCCGCCGCCGTCAGTTCGTAATTAGTTTTCTCAGGCGAATCAGTCTATAGCTCGACCATTAATTTACTCGATGAACAAGTGATGAGTTTGTCATTTGTAGTTGCGGAGCGGCGGCGTGCCGCCGCTCTCGACACTCTCTACCGCACACCGTCAGGCAAACTACCTATCGCGGAAACGGACTCCTCTCAATTATAAACAAAGCGAACGTAGTGAGCGACCCTGCGAACATGACAGCGGGGGCACCCCGCCGGCGGCGTGCCGCCGCCGTCAGTTCGTAATTAGTTTTCTCAGGCAAATCAGTCTATAGCTCGACCATTAATTTACTCGATGAACAAGTGATGAGTTTGTCATTTGTAGTTGCGGAGCGGCGGTGTGCCGCCGCTCTCGACACTCTCTACCGCACACCGACAGGCAAACTAATTATCGCGGAAACAGACTCCCCTCCACAAAAAAAGAAGCGAACGCAAGTGAGCGACCCCGCGAATTGCCCGCGGGGGCTCCCCGCCGGCATTGATTTTGGTGGGGGGATGTGTTATGATATTTGTATGTTTGTAAAGAGTGAAAGGGATGGATGGGTATGAAAAATATAATTCTTGTGGGAATGCCGGGCTGCGGCAAAAGTACGGTCGGTGTGGTATTGGCAAAGGCTATGGGCTACCGCTTTGTGGATAGCGATCTTCTGATACAGGAAACGGACGGCAGACTTCTTTGTGAAATAATAGAACAGGAGGGCGTCGACGGATTTAATGCAATAGAGGACAGAATTAACAGTCGGATTATAGCAGACCGTACGGTTATAGCAACAGGCGGCAGCGTTGTCTACGGTAAAAACGCAATGGAACATTTTAAACAGATAGGAGTAATTGTATATATACGATTGCCATATAATGAGATAAAAAGACGTCTTGGGGATCTTACAAAAAGAGGAGTTTCTATGAAAAAAGGACAGACACTTAGGGAACTCTACAATGAGAGAGTACCGCTGTATGAAAAGTATGCGGATATAATTGTTGACGAAAAGGGACATGGAATTTCCGATACGGCTTTGGAAATAAAAGAAAGAGCGAAAATTCATTTTGCTATGAAATGACGGTGAAAAAAATGATAAGCGGAAAAAATAACCGATTTATAAAAGAAATAACAAAACTTATGTCAAGTGCAAAGGAACGCAGACAAAAGGGACTTTTTGCTGCCGAGGGTATACGCCTTTGCAGGGATGCCCTTCAGTCGGGTGCGGACATAGTAAATTTTCTGTATACCGCAGAAGCAGCAGAAAAATATAAACAGGATTTCGAGGGGATAATATCGGCGGCAGATGACAGCTGTGAAGTAAGCCGTGAGGTTTTTGACAGAATAGCCGATACCGGAACGCCACAGGGTTTTATGTGTATAATAAAATCAGAACTAAGGACAAAAATGAAGGAGATTGAAAAGGGAAAAAAATATACGGCTCTCGAAAATATACAGGATCCGACAAACCTTGGTACTATACTAAGGACAGCTGAGGCACTGGGGAGCGACGGAGTGGTACTTTCCTCCGGCTGCTGCGATATTTTTTCTCCGAAAGTAGTAAGGGGAAGCATGGGTGCGATTTTTCGTTTGCCGTTTATGCTTGTTGATGATATGACCGAGTTTGTATATGATATGAAAGACAGGGGTATATGTACCTATGCATCAACACCGCATGAGGCTGAAAATATAGAGGATATGGATTTTTCAGGCGGGGGAATAATGCTGATAGGAAACGAGGGCAACGGACTTAAAAAGGAAACGGCAGATGCCTGTCGGAGTCGGGTCAGAATAGAAATGAAGGGCAGAGCGGAATCACTTAATGCTTCTGCCGCTGCTGCGATTTTATTGTATAAATTCAATTTATAAAGATATTATAGACGAATAAGCTGTAATAAGGAGGTGCATATTTATGCAGGAGAATAAATTAAAATATTGGATATGGCTTCAATGCTGTTTCGGTGTTGATAATAAAAAGCTGCGTACAGTGACGGAATTTTTTGGTGATGCGGAAAACATTTATAATGCAAATGAAAAGGACTATAATATGATGGGAATGTTTTCTAAAACCGAAATGGCGAAGCTGTGTGATAAAAGACTCGATTATCCGGAAAAAACCATAGACTTATGTGCAAAGCATGGGTATAGGATAATACCGTATACAAGTGAGAGTTATCCGAAGAGACTTTCGGAGATAGGCACACCGCCTGTTGTTTTATATGTTCTTGGAGTTCTGCCGCCGGAGGAAGAATTTTATGTGGGGATGGTAGGAACGAGAAATGCAGGAGAAACAGGAACCTCACTTGCGTATAATTTCGGATATGATCTTGCAAAAAATAATGCTGTCACGGTAAGCGGAGGAGCGTACGGTGTTGATATTTATTCGCACAGAGGGACAGTGGATGCGGGAGGACGTACTGTTTGTGTTATCGGCTGCGGAATTGATATGCTCGGCGGAGGAATGGCTGATTACATTCTTTCGGAGATACCGAAAAGAGGAGCGATAGTGTCGGAATATCCTCCGGGGTATCCGGCAACGAAATTTACATTTCCGATGAGGGACAGGATAATATCCGGTATGTCGGACTGTACCGTTGTTGTAAGAGCAGGACTCGGAAGCGGGGCACTCATTACCGTTAAGTATGCTATAGAACAAAGGCGTAAAATTTTCGCCGTACCCGGGGATGCGGCTCATGCCAATGCGGCGGGAGTAAATATTCTCATAAGAAACGGATTTTCCCCTGCATTGGGATATAATGATATTCTCGATTGGTACAGGGGCAGGAATGAAAATAACGGTAGTGACAATCCTAATCCGCCGGTTGAAACAAAGCTTTTGCGGACGCTTGCGGTAAAGGCGGACGGTCTTGATTTACATACAGATGAAAAGCGTATGCTGAATGTTCCGATGGGATATCAGATTATGACTGCTCTTTGCAAAAACGGTATGTATTATTGCGAACCGTCGGGGGAACAACTGAAACTGTCCGGGCAGGAGAAAAATGAAAATACACCGCCCGAATCGGATAAGGAACATCAGACGGAGGAAATAACGGGAAATACAGAGCCTGACGAGGAACTGTCCGAGGAGGAGAGAAAAGCAAGGGAGAGGGAAGCCGATATCAGATATATGGATGAGATGTGGCAGCGGCAGATAGCAGGCGAGCCTGAGCCGCCCTCAAGTCCCGCTTCAAGGGTCGGGGGACTTATGGACAGTGATTATCGGAAAAGGGCAATTGAATTAAGGAGAATTATAAAGAAGTATGATCTTGATGTAGGACTTGATTATAATATCGGAAACAGAGTTGCACAGAGAGCATTGGAAGGAATGGATTCCGAATTTGTAAGAGCGGAGCTTCTCAAGGCAAGCGATGAAATGCGGCCGTATGTTCTTAAGGCACTTGAGGTGGTTGAGGCAAGAGAAAGAGCCGAGTCGGAAAAACATGAGGAAGTAAAACCCGCCGATGTGGAGGTAGGGCGAAAAAACAGAAAAAGAGATAATATGGGTAAGTCGGATAAAAAAACGGCTCCGAAAAAGGCAAAAGAGAGCAAAAGCGGCAAAAAAGAAGAAAAAAATAATAAAATTTCATCGGAGGAGTTGACAGAAAATGCTTCTACGGTGTATTATACAATTTCAGATACACCTATTCATGTAAATGAGATCAAAAGTAAGACAGGTCTTGAAATAGGTGCGGCCCTTGCAGCACTTACCGAGCTTCAGATTTGCGGGTTGATAAGGAAGCTGCCGGGCGGACGATATGTAAGAAATTAATTATTCGGAGGAAATATAATGTCAAAACTTGTTATAGTGGAATCCCCGGCAAAGGCGAAAACCATAAAGAAGTATCTCGGACCGGGATATGAGGTTGTTGCATCAATGGGGCATATAAGGGATCTCAACCCCAACAGACTGAGTGTGGATATAAAGAAAAAATTTCAGCCGAAGTATGAGATCATAAAGAGCAAGGAAAAGCTTGCCGATGATCTTGTGAAGCTTGCCGAAAAAAGCGATTATGTATACCTTGCGACCGACCCTGATCGTGAGGGAGAGGCGATATCATGGCATTTAGCATATCTGCTCGGACTGGATCTCGATGATAAAAACAGGGTTACGTTCAATGAGATAACAAAAACGGGAGTAAATAACGGAATGAGTGCACCGAGGAAGATAGATATCGACCTTGTAAATGCACAGCAGGCGAGAAGAATACTTGACAGATTGGTCGGCTATAAGCTCAGTCCGTTTCTGTCGCAGAAGATACGAAAGGGTCTTTCGGCAGGAAGGGTGCAGACTGTTGCGGTAAAAATCATAGTTGACAGGGAAAGAAAGATACGGGCATTCAAGCCGGAGGAATATTGGACGATTGACGCAAAGTTTATACCCAAGGGAAGCAGGAAGGCGTTTTCAGCCTCATTCTACGGCGACAGGAACGGCAAAGTCAAGATAGACAATGAACAACAGGCAAAGGAAATTCTTGCGGCTATGGACGGTCAGCAGGCTGTTGTGGAGAAGGTAAAGCATGGAACAAGGAGAAAAAAACCGGTGCCTCCGTTTATTACCTCCACGCTACAGCAGGAGGCTTCAAGAAAGTTAGGTTTTCAGTCAAAGAGGACAATGAAGGTTGCACAGGAGCTGTATGAGGGTGTTGATATAGACGGAATGGGAGCAGTCGGTCTTATCACATACATGAGAACAGACTCTCTCAGACTTTCGGAGGATGCTCTTGACGCTGCCGAGGAATTCATTAAAAATAAATGGGGTGCAAAATATCTCCCGAAGGAGAGAAGACGTTTCAAATCACGTTCAAACGCACAGGACGGACATGAGGCTATACGTCCGACTATGATAGACCTTGAGCCGTCTAAGGTGAAAAATAACCTTACATCGGATCAGTATAAGCTTTATAAGCTGATATGGGAGAGGTTTATTGCCTGCCAGATGGCTGAATGTATTCAGAAAACCACTCAGGCTGATATTGCCGTCAAGGATTATATTTTCAAGGCTTCGGGTTATGTTGTGGATTTTGACGGTTATACGGTTCTTTATGTCGAGAGTGCCGACGGAGAGGGCGATGAAAAGGAGTCGGAGCTTCCGCCGCTTGAAAACGGTATGCTGCTTAAAACAAAGGAAATAATTCCGAATCAGCATTTCACGCAGCCGCCCGCAAGATATACCGAGGCAAGTCTTATCAAAGCACTTGAGGAATACGGAATAGGCAGACCTTCAACCTATGCCGCAACTATAAGTACGATAACGACAAGGGGATATGTTAAAAGGGACAGAAAGACTCTTATTCCCACCGAGCTTGGAGAGGCAGCGACAAAGCTTATGGAGGAACGTTTCCCAAAGATAGCTAATGTTAAATTTACCGCACAGATGGAGCAGAACCTTGACACGGTTGAGGAGGGCAATTATGAATGGGTACAGCTTCTGACGGATTTTTACGGTGATTTTGACAAGACGCTTAAAGCCGCAAAGGAAGATATGAAAGGTGTTAAGATCGAGCTTGAGGAGGATAAGACGGATCTCATATGCGAAAAGTGCGGCAAGCCTATGGTTGTCAAATACGGAAGATACGGAAAATTCATTGCCTGTTCGGGATATCCGGACTGCAAAAACATTGTAAAGATAGTAAATAAGATAGGAGTGCCGTGTCCGAAATGCGGCGGAGATGTTATAACGAAGAATACCAAAAAGGGCAGGGAGTTTTTCGGATGTTCAAATTATCCGAATTGTGATTTTGTGTCGTGGTATGAGCCGACAACCGAAAAATGTCCGCAGTGCGGTGCGGTATTGTTCAAAAAGAAAGGCAAGAAGCCGAAGCTTTTCTGTAATGCCGAAGGCTGCGGATATGAGAGGGAAGTAATTGACAGCGAAGAGAATGAGGAATAAGACCCGGAGGTATAAGTGCGGTATATTGAATGAAAAATGAAAGAGTATAATATACGTGCAGTGTGATAGAAGTTTCCCGAAAATATCCCGATTATCCTGACGGGGCGGGCAAAGATGTTTCTTGTCCGATACAAACTGAAAGGAGAAAAAGCGTGGAGATTATCGAATATAACAAATATACTACGGTAGCAGCCGCAAGAGCCGAGGATGAACCGCTGATGGCAGTAATTTCGTTTGATGGTTCAAAAGCGTATGTATGCCACATTGATGACGGTGTGGAACACCATATTTTGCTGATGAAGGTCGGATACACAGGCACGGAAACAGATAAATTTTTCAGAATTATTTTTGACAAAGAGGGTGCGGATTGGACTTTCATATGTCCTCCCGATTACAAGAACATTAAGTATAGATCCAAAAGGATAAAACAGTTCTACAAAGACGGAATAAGTACCATATCAGAGTTTCTTGCGGACTTCGGATATATTTGTGATATAAAAATTCCCAAAAGATACACCCGACATCTGAATGCGATGTCGGGAGATGAGTAAATGAGCGGCGTGTTTTACGCCGCTGTTTTTTCGGGATTATAACGGGAATTTATGTTGCGGAGTGTTTTGAAAGTATAAAAACCGGCTTTTTATGCGTTTTTTTGCCGCACCGCTGTATCGGTATATGCGTACTCTATATAATGATATGTTTACACTATTTCTATAATTTGTTAAAAAATTATTCATAATCATTTTGTCGAAAAATTTGAGAAAATAGGCAAAACAGACAACAAAACAGTCGGAAACGGAGGAAAACAGTTTATAATAACGGTACTTTTTAAAACTGTTAGTCAAAATATACAAAAAATTGGCTGATGTTTTTACAGAAAAAATATAATTTTTTGGAAAAAAACTATTGACATTTTGTTCATAAAGAGTTAATATATATACAACAAAGAACAAAGCACCTCCCCTTCAAGGTGCAGAGTTCAAGTAAAAAAATTTTTATTAAGAAAGAGGTAATCTATTATGACACTCCAACAGAAATTGCTCGCTAAGCAGAGCAAAAAAGGTTTTACGCTCGTTGAGCTCGTAGTTGTTATTGCAATCCTTGCAATACTCGCAGCTATCGCAATCCCGGCAGTTGTAAACATCATTAACAGTGCTAACACTGCATCATCTCAGACAAACGCTGCAAACATTGATTCAGCTTGTAAGAACTTCTATTCAGGCGTAGTATCAGGTACAGTTAACGCAAGCACTGACAGTGATATAAGCGGTCTTCCTGATGCTGATGCTCCTGCAAATAAGAAGAAGTCATCTGCTAAGGAGATGGATGTTGAAGCAGCACTTACGTGGAACGGAATTATCGACCAGTTCAAGACTGCTGAGGGTGAAGATGGTCTTGGTGATTACCAGTATAGTACAGACGGTATAGGCACAGTTACTTATGTTGGTGATGATGGCGAGGTTGATGATGGTAACGCGCAGCTTAAATTGGGTATTAAGTTTAAAGATATGTACACTAAGGTTGCAGGAGGAGATTAAGTAGTATGTTTTTTGTCCTTTCGGTGGCGAAAACCGTTGATTAGGACAGGATCAACCGAATACTGAAAGGCTCGGAACGGAAATTCCGAGCCTTTATTTCTTGAAGGGCAAAAGAAATATATCAACGTAACCGGTAAAAATACCGAAACCTGACTTTATGGGCGGTTCCGGTATTTTTAGCATATATATGAATGTCAGATGTTTTCGGGTTTGTCTTGACCGCAAATTTCCCGGAAAGGTATTGAATAAGATAATTGTGCGTTTTTAATAAAAAAGTCGGATAAATTTCTAAGACAAAAACACTATAATTCTTCAAACTATATTGACATAATAAAATATTTAATATATATTTCATATTGAGGGAATTTGCGGAAAATGAGGAGGTGATAATTATGGGCGGTACCCGATATGTGCGGTTCGGCAATAAGAAAGGATTTACATTGATTGAGCTTGTTGTTGTTATAGCGATACTTGCAATTCTTGCGGCAATAGCGATTCCCGTTGTGATAAGCATAATTGATTCGGCAGCGGAGGCAAGTATCAAAACAAAAGCAGCCTCTATGGATCAGGCTTGTAAGACCTACTACATGGGCATAAAAAGCGGTGATATAAACAGCTCCAATTTTACCCCTTCTCAATCAGGGGACAAGATTCCGGTAAAGAATGATTCGTTGTCTAACAGGGTCAGGTGTGCAAAGATGGGTACTATTGCAGGTGTACTTGAATACAGTGGAATGTATGATTTGGTCGGCGGACTGGAGGACTTCGGGTATGATTTATCAGGGAATATTCATGCGTTTGAAGAAAACGGTTCAATTCCTTTAACTCAGCTTGAATCGGACGGTTCAACTACATTTATGACGCTTAAATATGTATAGTGTTTTTTAAAATATGAATTGAAAAAAGGTTTATATCCCTCCGAAGATGTCAATAGTATCCTCGGAGGGATTTTTTATGGATAATCTTAACAGCAGAAAAACAGCTATTATAGGGTGCGGCTTTGTCGGTTCGGCATCAGCGTTTGCAATAATGCAAAGCGGACTTTTTTCGGAGATGGTTCTTATAGATTCCGACAGGGACAAAGCGGAGGGTGAGGCTCTTGATATAAGCCATGGACTGCCCTTTGCAAAACCCATGCAGATATATGCCGGCGATTATGAGGACATAGCGGACGCATCAATCATAATAATTACAGCCGGAGCAAGTCAGAAAAAGGGAGAAACAAGGTTAGACCTTGCCGGAAAGAATATAAATATTTTCAAATCCATAATACCCGAAATAAGCAGGGTAAATAAGTCGGCTATTCTTCTGATTGTAGCAAATCCCGTAGATATTCTGACCTATACTGCGGCAAAACTGAGCGGTTATCCCGAAAACCGAGTATTCGGCTCGGGTACGGTGCTTGACAGTGCAAGACTGAAATATCTCATCGGAGAACATCTGAACGTGGACAGCCGAAGCGTTCATGCTTTTATTATAGGGGAGCATGGTGACAGTGAGATTGCCGCATGGAGCAGTGCCAATGTATCGGGAATACCGATAAGCAATTTTTGTGAAATGCGTGGTCATACACAATTTAAAGAGGAAATGAACAAGATTGAAGAGAATGTCAAAAACAGTGCGTATGAAATCATAGAAAAAAAGAATGCCACATACTATGGCATTGCAATGTCGGTAAAGAGGATATGTGAAGCGATCATGCGTGACGAGAAGTCTATTTTCCCCGTATCATTTATGCACCACGGGAGTTACGGTATCAATGATATTTCCCTCAGTATGCCTGCCATAGTCGGCAAGGATGGAGTTGAAGCGGAGGTACCGATAAGTCTGAATGCAGACGAGGCAGCCGCCCTACACAACTCCGCAGAGATGTTGAAAAAATTAATAATGTAACTACAAATGACAAACTCATCTGTTGTTCATCAAGTAAATTAATGGTCGAGCCAAAGATTAATTGACCTAAGTAAAATAATTACGGATTGACTGCGGCGGCACGCCGCCGCTCACTGCGTTCGCTTTGATTATTGTGGATGGGTAGTCAGTTTCCGCGATAATTAGTTTGCCTGTCGGTGTTGGGTAGAGAGTGTCGAGAGCGGCTCTCCGAGCCGCTCCGTAGCTACAAATGACATACTTATCTCTTGTTCATCGAGTAAAGTAACGGTCGAGCAAAAAATTAATTGACCTGAGTAAAATAATTACGGATTGACCGTGCCGGCACGGCACCCGTAACTACAAATGACAAACTCATCTGTTGTTCATCGAGTAAATGAGCGGTCGAGCAAAAAATTAATTGA
>CANQAJ010000011.1 GCA_947589365.1 uncultured Clostridia bacterium
GCAACTTTTTTGTTTGAGCTTGTCCATGTAACCTTTTTATTTGAGGCATTTGACGGATTTACTGTTGCTTTGAGTGTTGTTGACTTACCCTTACCAAGTGTAACGGCCGACTTACTCAGTTTTACGCTTGTCGGATTTACCGTCTTGGGATTCTTTACGGTTACCTTGCAGGTCGCCTTTTTGTTATTGGCTGTCTTAACAGTTATTGTTGCCGTACCTGCTCCTTTTGCGGTAATCTTTCCGTTAGATACGGTTGCAACTTTTTTGTTTGAGCTTGTCCATGTAACCTTTTTATTTGTGGCATTTGACGGATTTACTGTAGCCTTAAGCGTTGTTGACTTGCCCTTTGTCAGACTTATGCTTGTCTTGCTGAGTTTTACGCTTGTCGGATTTACCGTCTTGGGATTCTTTACGGTTACCTTACAGGTCGCTTTTTTGTTATTGGCTGTCTTAACAGTTATTGTTGCCGTACCTGCTCCTTTTGCGGTAATCTTTCCGTTAGATACAGTTGCAACTTTTTTGTTTGAGCTTGTCCATGTAACCTTTTTATTTGTGGCATTTGACGGATTTACTGTAGCCTTAAGCGTTGTTGACTTGCCCTTTGTCAAGCTTACGCTTGTCTTGCTGAGTTTTACGCTTGTCGGATTTACCGTCTTGGGATTCTTTACGGTTACCTTGCAGGTCGCCTTTTTGTTATTGGCTGTCTTAACAGTTATTGTTGCCGTACCTACTCCTTTTGCGGTAATCTTTCCGTTTGATACGGTTGCAACTTTTTTGTTTGAGCTTGTCCATGTAACCTTTTTATTTGAGGAATTTGACGGATACACTGTAGCCTTAAGCATTATTGACTTGCCTTTTGTCAGGCTCACGCTTGTCTTGTTGAGTTTTACGCTTGTCGGATTTACCGTCTTGGGATTCTTTACGGTTACCTTGCAGGTCGCTTTTCTTCCGTTTGAGGTTTCAGCCATTATTATTGTTGTTCCGGCTGATTTTGCCGTAATTTTGCCCTTTGATACCGTTGCCACCTTTGTATTGGTACTTGTCCATTTAACGGTCTTGTTTGTGGTATTGCTTGGGCTTACAACTGCCGAGAGAGTAGTGGTCTTACCCTTTTCAAGAGTTATATTAGACTTATTGAGCTTAATACTTGATGCATTAACAACAGGATTTTTTACCGTAACCTTACAGGTTGCTGTTTTTCCGCTGCTTGCTTTTGCAGTTATGGTTGCGGTACCTGCGGCTTTAGCCGTAATCTTTCCGTTTGATACGGTTGCAACTTTCGTATTGGAGCTTGTCCATGTTACGGTTTTGTTTGTTGCGTTACTCGGGGTTATCGTTGCGGTTATTGTTGTTGTCTTGCCCTTTTCAAGATTTACGCTTGTTTTGCTCAGTTTTATGCCTGTTATGGCAACTGTGGGATTTTTCACGGTAACCTTACAGGTTGCTGTCTTTCCGTTGTTTGATTTTGCCGTTATGGTTGCGGTACCTGCGGCTTTAGCCGTAATCTTTCCGTTTGATACGGTCGCAACTTTCGTATCGGAGCTTGTCCATGTTACGGTTTTGTTTGTCGCATTACTCGGGGTTATTGTTGCGGTTATTGTTGTTGTCTTGCCCTTTTCAAGATTTACGCTTGTCTTGCTGAGTTTTATTCCTGTTACTTCAACAACCGGCTCCTTTACCGTTACGGTGCAGGTTGTTTTGATACCGTTTGCGGTTTCTGCCGTTATTACCGCTGTGCCTACTCCGACAGCACTTACTGTTCCGTCTGATACAACCGCAACTTTATTGTTGTTTGTTGTCCATGTTACGGTCTTATCGGTTGCATCATCAGGTGTTATCGTAGCTGTCAGTTTCTCGGTCTTGCCTTTTTCAAGTGTTACGGATGTTTTATTTAACTCTATCCTTTCGGGGGATACAACAACTGTAACCTTACAGCTTGCTTCCAGACCGTTATCTGTAGTTGCTCTTATTGTTGTCGTGCCTGCACCGATTGCATATACTGTTCCGTATTCAACCTCTGCAACATTTTCATCATCTGTTGTCCATGTTATGTATGTATAGGTTGCATTATCAGGTGTTATTGTTGGTATAAGGTATTCAAAATCACCTTTTTCTATGGTTATATCTGTTTCATTCAGCTTTATGTCTGTTGGTTCAATAATCGGCTCTATAACCGTTACATCACAAACAGCACTTTTGCCGTTTGCAGTTGTTGCAGTTATCTGTGTCCAGCCCTGACCGACTGCAGTTATTACACCATCCTTAACAGTTGCAACATTTTCATTATCGGTTGTCCATGTTACGGTTTTATCAACCGCATTATCCGGGAGTACCGTTGCTGTCAAAACTGCTGTTTTGCCTTCCTCAATTTCTATATCTGTCTTATCCAGTGTTACCCTTACAACAGGTATAACAGGATTATCGACATCTACAAAAGGCACTTTATATTCTTCGGCATATTTTTCAGCAGCAGATCCTACCTTACCGAATATTATTAAATCGGTATTAACTGTTTCCCATTCGTAATCGTCAAAATAAAAACCAAAAGCATTATAGCCTATATATTCAACACTCTCCGGGATATTTACACTTGTCAATGCTATACAATCATCAAATGCATAATCGCCTATATATTCAACACTTTCCGGAATATTTACACCTGTCAATGCTATACAACCTTCAAATGTACAATCGTTTATAGTTTTAACACCGTTCGGTATTATTACATTCGTAAGTTCCTCACATTCCCTGAAAGCACTATCAGATATATATGTTACACTGTCAGGTATGGTATAATCACCTTTTTTGTCTTCAGGATAAAAGATTAGTAAAGATTTATCCTTGTTAAATAAAACTCCGTTTTCCGATGAATAATATTCATTATTAGTGTCAACATTAATATCCGTCAGTGAGTAACATCCATAAAATACATCATTTTCCATATCGGTAACACTGCTCGGAATTGTTATATCTGTCAATTTTGAGCAATGTGAGAATGCAGAATAATCTATACTACCAACATTTTTCGGAATTGTTATGTCTGTCAGACTGCGGCAATTTGCAAATGCATAGCTATATATATTTGTAACATTGTCAGACAAGTCTACACTTATCAGGTTTTCACAATCTTGAAGCAATCCACTACTTATACTTGTAATACCGTTTCCTATTTTTGCACTTTTAAGTGATTCACAGTCAGAAAATGCAGATTGCCCAATAAGAGTAACATTATCAGGAATATTTATGGCAGTAAGTCCGTCGCAATATTCAAATGCATAGTCTCCTATACTGTTCACGCCTTTAGAAATTATCACACTTGTCAACTTATCACAATTTGCAAATGCATTATTTTTTATATCAGTAACGGTTTCGGGTATTGTATATGAACCCTCTTTACCTCCCGGATACTGTATCAGACTTGATTTATTTTTATTGAATAAAACTCCGTCTGCTGATAAATATTTTTCATTATTGCTGTCAACATTTATTTTTTTCAGACTGTTACAATAATAGAATGTATATTCACCTATTTCCGCAACATTTTCGGGTATAGTTATTTCTGTCAGTGCCAAACAACCCTCAAATGCACTATCGCCTATTTTTATAACGCTTTTCGGAATTGTTATTTTTTCAAGTGCATCACACTCTTCAAATGCACAATCGTCTATCTCTGTAACACTGTCAGGAATAGTCACGCTTGTCAAGCCGTAGCAGTAACTGAATAATCCATCGGCAATACTTGTAACGCCATCGGGAATGATAACACTTTTCAGATTGCTGCAGCCACTAAACGCATAACTTCCAATATTTGTAACCTTTTCCGGAATTGTTATATCTTCAAGTCGATAACAATTCATAAATGCATTTTCGCCTATGCTTGTAATGCCATCGGGCAGATTGATTTCTGCGAGATCATAGCAATCATAAAATATTGAGCTGTTTATAACGGTGACATTTGGGGAAATTACTATATCTGTCAAGTCGGTACAATCACTGAATGCATGTTTTCCAATATTTTTAACATTATCATTCATAGTTATACTCGTCAGATTATAGCAATCACTAAAGGCGTAATCAGCGATATCCGTAACGCTGTCCGGTACCGCAAATTCACCGGTTTTCCCGCAAGGGAACTGTACCAAAACAGATTTATTTTTGTTAAATAAAATTCCGTTTTCGGATGAATAATTTTCATTTTTGCTATCAACATTAATATCGGTCAATGCACCGCAATCTCCGAAAACTTCGTCTCCTATTTTTTCAACACTGCTTGGTATATTTATACTTTCCAATTCTTGGCAGCCATAGAATGCCTCACTTCCTATAGTTGTAACACTATCGGGAATTTCTATATCAGTTAAATCACTACAATAACTGAATGTATAATTATTTATTTCCGTAATTTTACCCAAGCCGGTTACAGTCTTCAAACTACTGCAGCTGTCAAACGCATTATTGCCTATATATGTGACATTATCCGGAATTTTTATGCTCGTCAGATAATCACAATTACAAAATGCGAAATCGCCTATATAAGTAACGGTTTCCGGAATTGTTATACTTGTTATATCACAATCATAAAATGCGTAACTATCTATACTTCCAACGGGGCGACCTTCGATTTTATCGGGAATAACAATATCAGTATCAACGCCTTTATAACCCAATATTTTAATACTTCCGTTAAGATCTACGCTAAAATCAAAATCATTTTCCTTTGGATCAATTTCCTCCGGTTCGGTATTTATTGTTTCACTTATATAAAGACCTTCATAAGTATACCATGCACCGTCAGAGAATGTCCACTTTTTGTTTTTACAATATCCTCTTACACTTGCAGGTTCTGTTTTTAAGTTAATCTTATAAACCTGACCTGCATTATCAAATGAGCTGAAATCAAGATCAACTGTCAGCATAGAAACGCCTGCTGCCAAAAGTGCTTCGATGCTCTTATCACCGTCAGCTATTGCCTGAACTGCCGTATCTTTAATAGCAGCTGCTTCATCATCAGTCATACCGTTATTGAATACAATTTTTGTTGCACCAAACGGAATTCTTGCCTGCCAAATATCAGTACCGGGGATCTGTATCATTCCGGTTCCCGGCCATGCATTGGCGAAATCCTGATTACCGTTTTCATCAAGTGGCTCAGACGGCCAAAGGTTACCCTCAAGATCAACTATCTTTGAATAGTCCGAATTCCACCAATAAGCGTATACTGTTGACCACTGTGTTTCACTATTATCATAGTAGATATAGTTTGTTACCTGTGTTTCATAGTTGTCGCCAAGATCAGTCGAAGGCTCATCTTCTGACGGTTCTTCGTACGACGGCTCATCTATTGACGGCTCATCGGGAATTTCAGCGTCAGGACCTACATCTACAAATTTGAGATTTCCGTCGGGAGCAGTATAGAAATAAGCCACCTGCCAAGTCTGAAAATCGGAACCGTTTGTGTTAAGTATAACGTGTACATTCTTACCATCTTCAGTTAATGAGCAGTTGGTCTGGCTGTTCTGTGTACGATCTTCATCTGCTTCATACACACCCCAACAATAGTTCCAATTACCGTCTGCACGAATTTTGAACCCCCGATCCGCAGCTATATCACCTATGTTAGCACAATATACTCCATGTGTAAGCTTTGTCATAGCGACATCGCCGCTCCATGTGTTGAAGTCACCTATTGCACCGTAAGTATGATCCTCTGCTACAAAATCTCCGCTCTTGTCGCCGCCTTTATCGGGAAGTGCAAAATAAGCTACCGACCAAGCGTTAGCATCCTCACCGTTAGTATCAAGAAGTACAACTACCTCTGAGGTGCTGTTCAAAGTGATTGAGCAGTTTGTCTGGCTGTTGAATGTACGATCCTCTGCTGCCTCGTATACACCCCAACTGTAATCCCAAGCACCGTCAAGACGAATCTTAAAGTCATAGCTGCCTGATGCAACGTCCTCAATTACACCTGCATAGATACCGTCACCGTCATCATCGGACATTGAAACAACATCTTCAGTCCAATCATTAAATGAACCGATAACGCCCATTGTGTGACCTTCGAGATCTGCCTTTGAAAAATCCCCAGGCAGAATGTCAAATGCCGATACAGTAATAGCGGAAATAGCAGTAAATGAACTCATAAGTGCTGCTGCTAATGCTAAACTTACAGTTTTTCTTGCTTTTTCTTTAAAACCGTTCATAATCATCCTCCGTCCATAAATAATTCCAATATCTCACATCATGCCTATCAATAGCATAAATAGAGAAATATTTACATAATTATATCACAACAAATATTAAAATTCAACTAAATAAATTGAAAAAATGAACAAAATAATTTGTATTTTTTTAACAATAATATTCTAAAATACATATACCCGAATACCGTTACATTATTTTTGTCTGAAATATAACGCTCAATGCATCTCTCGCTCTTTCTCCGGGTTCAATTTTTATGCGGATATGAGGCTTTGCTCCCATGTCAAGACTTGCCCGTCTTCCGAGCCTTCCCATATTCTCCATAATATCAGCAGCACCTTCACAGCGTATTTCCGGAAAATATATGCATATGTGACCATCGCGTTCGTGTATCGCCGACACTCCCTTCTGATGTGCCTTACTTCTTACAAGGGCAACATTGATAAGACCTTCAACCGTTTTCGGTATATCCCCGAAACGATCTATCATCTCATCTATAACATCTCCTGCATCCTCATTCGTGCGGATATCAGCAATCCGTCTGTACATCTCAAGACGATGGCTCAGATTTTCAATATAATCCTCGGGTATGTGTGCATCCTCCTGAATATCAATGACACAATCATTTTCATCACTGTGCGGTTTTTCACCCTTTGCCTCGCTCACGGCTTCTCCGAGAAGCTTCATATACATATCATATCCTACATCCGTCACATGTCCGTGTTGGCTCGCACCGAACATATCACCTGCACCTCTGATTTCAAGGTCACGCAGTGCTATTTTAAATCCCGAACCGAATTCCGTAAATTCTCTTATAGCTTCGAGCCTTTTCTGTGATATTTCGCTCAGTGCCTTATTTGCCGCAAAGGTAAAATAGGCATATGCCCTCCTGCTCGACCTTCCGACTCTGCCCCTCAACTGATGCAGTTGGGAAAGTCCCATACGATCCGCATTTTCTATTATAAGTGTATTAGCACTCGGAATATCAACCCCTGTTTCAATGATTGTTGTGCTTACAAGTACATTTATTTCCTGCTCAAGCATTTTTCTCCATACCTCGGAAAGCTCCGATTCACTCATTTTTCCATGCCCGAACCCTACCTTGGCTTCAGGTATGGCTTTCGCTATATCCGCAGCCTTTTGTTCTATTCCCTCAACACGGTTATAAAGATAAAATACCTGTCCGCCTCTCCTCAGCTCACGGCGTATTGCCTCATTGATAACCGCCTCGTCGTATTCAAGTACATATGACTGCACAGGATGTCTGTCCTGCGGTGCTTCCTCGAGTGTCGACATATCCCTAACTCCCGACATAGCCATATTAAGCGTTCTCGGAATAGGAGTAGCCGAAAGTGTGAGTATATCCACTCCCTTATATAATCCCTTAAAATTTTCTTTCTGTTCAACCCCGAATCTCTGCTCCTCGTCAATTATAACAAGTCCTATATCATAAAATTCTATTTCCTTGCGTATAAGACTGTGTGTACCTACTACCATATCTATATCACCGCGGTGAAGCTTTTTTATTATCTCTTCCCTTTGTGCAGGTGTTCTGAATCTTGAAAGTAATTCTATCTTTATCGGATAGCCCTCAAATCTCCTGAGTATAGTCTGGTAATGCTGCCATGCAAGAATAGTTGTGGGGACAAGCATAGCACATTGCTTTCCGTCCGTTATACACTTAAATGCCGCCCTCAGTGCAACCTCGGTCTTCCCGAATCCGACATCACCGCAAAGAAGTCTGTCCATCGGAACAGGTCTTTCCATATCCTCCTTTATCTCGGCTATACAGCGTTTCTGATCCTCTGTTTCCTCATATTCAAATTTCTGCTCAAAGTCCCTCTGCCATTCGTTATCACCCGAAAATGCAAATCCCTTTGCCCTCATCCTTTCGGAATACATTTTTATCATCTTATCTGCAATATCCTTAACAGCTTTTCTTACCCTTGACTTGGATTTCTGCCATTCATTTCCTCCGAGTCTGCTGAGTTTTACAGCGGAATCCTCTTTCGGACCTATATATTTGGATATCATATCAAGCTGAGTGACAGGCACATAAAGACTGTCGCCCTGTGCATATTTTATTATGATGTAGTCTTTCACCACTCCATGTATTTCCTTTTTCTGTACACCCTCGAACAGTCCTATGCCATGCGTACTGTGTACAACATAATCCCCCGGAGAAAGCTCCGAAAGACTGAATAAGGCACCCTTTTTTTTCTTTTTTCTGCTGTCCTTATGTGCCGCTGTCACAACCCTTGAGTGTGTTATAAGCGTAAAGTGTGCGGACGGATATTCAAAGCTTGCACTAAGGCTGCCCTCTGTGACGTATATGCCCTTTTCCTCAATCTTTGCATCCGGCGACAACAGACGGACATCAATATTTTTTTCAAGAAGATCATTGTACACATTTTCGGTATTCTTTTTTGTTCCTGCAAGAATAATACAGGTCTTATCCCGTCCTGTAATGTCAAGCTCCTCACAAAGCACAGATATTGAGCCGCTCCATAGTGAAAGCTGCTTTGCAGTAAAATTAACAAGCTCCCTGAGAGGGAGTTCACAGCTTCCCCTTGCAAAATTATCCGTAAATACCGTATCTCTTTCGGAAAGATAAAGCAGATGATCCTGCCATTCCTTCATAAATCTGTCAAGACCTCTGCAAAGGATTCCCTCCTTTTTATAATCAGCCATATCCTCGCTCCACTGCATAAGAACGGATCTCACTCTGTCCTTAAGAACCGGCTGTTCGGAAACAAATACAATCTCATTATCATCAAAGTAATCATATAAAACCGCCGGCTCATCATATATGAGGGAATAATATTTATCGGCAGATGTAAGTCTTGCTCCGCTTCTTATAATATCAGCTTCCTCTTTCATTATTTCCTTTGCCTTTGCCGAATATTTATCACGGAGAGTTGACGCTTTTTTCTCTATTTTTTCTGCAAGAACAACCTTATCATCGTATAATATTTCACTTGACGGTGTAATCGAAAATTCCTCTATCCTGTTCGTCCTGCGTTGTGTTACAGCATCAAATTCGGATATTGTATCGATTTCATCTCCCCAGAATTCCACACGGTAGGGCTGATTTGCCGACGGCATAAATACATCCAGTATTCCTCCTCTGACGGAAAACTGACCGCTTCCCTCGACCTGCTCCGCTCTGACATATCCGCAGGCAATAAGTATCCTCACAAGCTCACTGAGAGAAATTTCCTCCCCCTCACGAATGACGGCTATATTTTTCTTAAGTACCTCGGGAGGAACGGTATATTGCAGAGCCGCATCGGCACAAGCCACAATAACATCACATTCTCCTCCGGTAAAAGAGCAGAGTACACCGATCCTCTGATGGATAAATTCACCCGAAACTCCGGTATATTCACGAAAAGTAAAATCTCTGGCGGGATAATATACAGCCCTGATACCCATTTCATTTATATCTGTGCAAATTCTCGATGCTTCGGTCTCGTCTGCCGCAATAACGAGTGCACGTCTTTTCAGCCGCCTGCACATTGAATAAATAAGGTGTGCCTTATGTATGCCTGAAAGACCGGTAGCCATAACAGGTGTAGCACCCTTTTCAACTGCTCTTTCAAGTGTTCTGTATTCCTCAGTTCCCCAAAGTATATCATCTAAAAATTTCATATATTTCTCCTAAAAATCATTAATTTCAGAACGCACTTTTACCGCAAAAGGAGTATCTCCCCCCTTGCGGTATAGTATCTTTATTTTATTTTATAATAAATTCTCGAATTTCACATTTAAGCTTTCCGGGTTTCTGCAAATTATATCGCACCCTTAATCATTAATTGAACAAATTCATCGCCTTATCCGTCTGACCGTCAATCATAAGCTCAACAGCCTGACTTGCCTTATCGGCTGACTGCATCATGATTTTCATTTCATCCTCCGTAAAGTGCGACAATACCCAATCGGCAAGGTTCCATCTCTCCGGCTTATGTCCCACTCCAAGCTTTATCCTCGGAAACATATCACTGCCCGTGAGATATATGATATTTTTTATCCCGTTATGACCTCCGTCACTGCCCTTGCGGCGTATCCTCATCTTTCCCACATCAAGAGATATATCGTCAAATATTACAATGACCCTTTCCGGCGGAAGCTTATAAAAGCTCATTGCCTCTTTGACGGCAAGTCCGGAGTTATTCATATAGGTCGACGGCTTCATAAGCAGAACCTTTCTATCGGCTATCGTGCACGTGGTGACAAGAGATTTATATTTTATCCTGTCAATTCTTACTCCAAGCTTATCGGCAAGGAAATCGACTGCTATAAAACCGGCATTATGCCGGGTATTTTCATACTCTCTGCCGCTGTTTCCCAATCCGACAACGATATATTCAATACCCGACGTAAGAGCTTCCTTTTTTCTAAAAAACATCAGATAATCCTCACTTTAACTCATGAAAATCAGATAATAATATATAATGGATACACAGGAATACATAGACACAAACTCTGTAAGGCATACTTCCCCGGCATAGGCTATATACTGCCGCTTCATTTTTGAATCAGCAAAAAGATTTAACGCCTTTCCAAAGAAAAATGCTCCGATAACGATAAGCGGAACCGCATAGCGGATATTTTCCGTGCAAACTTGCGGAAACTGTATACAGAACACATAATATGAAATAAAAATTACTCCATATATAATTCCAATGAATATTTTGTGGATAACATTCATCGTCTTGTCATTTACAAATACATATATCATTGCAATAAATCCTACAATTCCGACAATAACGGCGGACCAGAACAAAAGCTTATCCCAGCCGGCAACCATGGGATAATTATTTACGGTAAAAAGCTCATCAAAACATGAGGTCTTGAACAAAGCCACAAGCGGATTGTATTCGTTATATTTACCGTCATACATTGTAAACTGATCCCCGACATTTTCAAACTGCATGGGATTAAAATCAAACAGACGCTTTACAACCGATATATTTCCTATATATTGTTGACTTGTTTCAGGAAGCTCCATAACATATGTTATCGGCACTCCGTGACTTATAAGGTTTCTTATCCCCCACCATAAACCGAGAGGGACACATATTCCTAAAAATGCTGCAAACTGTGCTATATACTTTTTTATATCCTTAAGATTTTTGAAAAATACATATATAAATATAAAAGCAATAGCAGGTGCCGCCATCCATACGGAAAGCTTTGTCATCATACCCAGCCCGATACAAAGAGCTATACGTATAATCCTTTTAAAGCTTCTGCTTTCGTACCAACAGAGAGTATTATAAAAGGCTCCAAGCATAAATGTCACTGAAAGTATATCATTATTGATACTTCCCGATAGAATAAAAAATGTAGGACAGAATATTACAACAGCCATTGCCGCACAAAGACCCTTGCCGTCAAGTCCGAGTTTGCGGAAAAGCTTATAGCTGAGTATCATACAGCAGCAGGAATAGAATAATGTGAGGAGCTGTATATTTTCCCACACATAATCCTGACTTATTCCCATGATCGACTGTATCTTTACCCATATCGCCGCAATAATATGATGCAGCGGCGGGTGATAAAACTGATAAACGCTGCGGACGTCAAAATACGGCAATGAACCATTATTTAATAAATATGCAATATATCCTAAATGACCTCTCATTGCCTCAATGCTTCCGGCATCATGCTGCTTTCTATATATCGTTATGGTCATTATATAAGCAAGCCTTATCAAAAAACCAAGAACGAACATAAGAACTATAAATTTTTTTGCGGTCATTTGCCTTGTTGAAAAAAGATAAATTGCCGCCGAAATTGCAATAACTATTCCCGTAAATAATATTACAAGTTGAGGTTTATTGCTCATGCTCAGCACATATCCGAAAAACAATGAAAGAAAAGCACACGCTCCATATAAGGCTGCTTTGACGGTTTTCTTTTTTTGCAGTTTATCTCTGTGGATTATATACAAACATACAAAAATCCCGCTAAAGAAAAAAATCAGCACAGGAATTGCAGCATTAAACAGGGGCAGTTTACCCTCAATGGTTATTGAAATACAGAAAAAACAGGCTGCTGCCGCTATTATGAACGGATGACGGCACCACTCTTTTACAGTATAGTAAATATCAGGTTTACCATCGTACTTTAATGACTTGCTATTATCCATAATATTGCTCCATTATCATTTTTTAGAATAATCCATAAATTATTTTGTTTCATGATATTCCTTTTCGGTATTTACATTCCATATATCAGCCTTGTCCTTTTTGCCGGACTTTATATTCCTTGCAGCAATAATCGACGTAAGCATGGAATGATCCATATTGTTATACCGGTGCTGACCGTTTCTTCCGGTGCAATAAAGGTTTTCAAATCCGTCAAGATACTTTATAAGTCTGTCCATCTCGGAATATGTATCAAAATATGCCGGATATGCTTTTTTTACCTTTTCTCTGTGACTGTCTATAATATCATCGGAAGAAGAAATAACTCCCATTTCCTCAAGCTCTTTAACGGCAAGAGAAATACATTCCTCTTCGCTCATATTCCAGAAATCATCACCCTCCGTACAGAAAAACTCCAGACCGATCCATACATTTTTCTCCGGATTTTCAACCATATACGGCGACCAGTTGTTGAATATCTGTATTCTTCCGACTTTCACTCCCGGTTCCTGTACATATATCCAGCAATCCGGTACAATATCACCGAGGGTTTTAATATCCGTCTTATTTTCAAGATTAAGCTTTTTCACAAGCAGTCCTACCGTAACAAAATCTCTGTACGGCAAACCTTTTGCAATATCAACTATCTCCTTATCGGGTTTATCTCCGGTCATACCCTCTACGAGATCCTTAACCGGCATTGACGATATGAATATATCTCCATAAATTGTTTTTTCTCCGTCAGGAGTATCACATATCACGGATTTTATATTCCCGTTTTCGCATACAATATTTTTTACCGTATATCCTTTCAACAGCTTTGCACCTGATTTTACAGCCTTGTCAGCCGCAAGCTCCCAAAGCTGACCCGGTCCGTATTTCGGGTACCAGAATTGCTCTATAAGAGAGGTTTCCACATCCTTATTTTCTTTTTTTCCTCCGAATGCCTTTGAAAACATATCCTTCAGCACTGCACGTATCGACAGACCTTTTACCCTCTGTGAGCCCCAGTCCGCAGATATATCCCTCGGATGTCTTCCCCAAAGCTTTTCGGTATAACCCTCAAAAAACATACTATAGAGCTTTTTGCCGAATCTGTTTATATAGAAATTTTCAAGAGAATCCTCCGGCTTTTTAAACATAGCGGATTTAAGATAACTGAATCCCGCCGCAACCGTTGTTGCAAAACCCATATTCTTTATTGTTGAAGCCGACATCTTTATCGGATAATCAAAAAATTGTTTATTATAATAAATTCTTGATACTCTTGTGCGGACAAGCATAACCTCGTCCTCTTTTTCCGGGTCGGGACCACCGTCCGAAAGAGGCTTTTCTCTTCCGAGAAGCTTATCATCAAAGGACGGCTTACCCTGAATCGGCATAAGGTCGCTCCACCATTTCATTATCTCATCATCTTTGGAGAAAAACCTGTGTCCGCCTATATCCATTCTGTTGCCGTGATACTCCACCGTCTGTGATATTCCGCCTATTGCCTGTGTACTTTCAAGTATAGTTACGTCAAAATCCCCTCCGTCCTTAAGAAGCTCATTAGCTGCTGTCAGACCGGCAGGTCCGGCACCTATAATTACTACTTTTTTCAAAATACATTCACCTTTCTGTAATAGTTTCAATATATAAAATCCTACACCCTGAGGTTGTTATATAAATAATCTGAATTGCTGAAACATTTAATCTTCATTTTCCTTTTTGTCCTTATTGAATAAAAGTAACTTTCTTGCAAAGAAATTCCAGAAAAAGGACAATGCCGTTGAAGCTACCTTTGCTATCATCTGATAAAGACTTGTTTTATCTGCAAGCAGCCATTCAAATACATATGTAACTCCGAGCGTTATCAGCAATCCTACAACGCCTATTGCGGCAAAGGAAAGAAATTCAACAAATTTATTCTTTATTTTTGAATTATTAAATACCCAAAATGTACTTATAAAATAATTTACAATCAGACCTGCCGCGAATGAAAGACCGTTGCATAATACGGCAAGCTGTTGTCCGAACACAAGATAGAACAAAGCCGCCGAAAGTCCCCAATCTACAACCGTAGCAAAACCTCCGACAAATATATACCTGAAAAACTGTATAAATGTATTATCGGTTTCCCCGACAAATAGTTTTTTTATTTTCATTTAATTATCTCCATATAAATATCATAAAAAACATCAAAGCATAACACTACAAATGATATTTTAAAACATATCAATCAAATTGTCAACAGACGATTAAAAAACAATCCCCGACATATCGTACTATGTCGGGAATCATTAAAAATATATGGAATCAGACAAATATTTTAGTCAATTATCAACCGAATACAGCCTTGAATGCCTGATCAAGATCTTCTATAATATCGTCAATATGCTCCGTACCTATTGAAAGACGTATCGTATTCTGCTTTATGCCCTGATCCTCAAGCTCCTCATCGGTAAGCTGGGAATGTGTTGTAGTTGCCGGATGTATAACAAGTGATTTTACATCCGCTACATTCGCAAGCAATGAGAATATCTTAAGACTGTCGATAAATTTATGTGCTTCAGACTGTCCGCCCTTGATTTCAAACGTAAATATACTTGCTCCGCCGTTCGGGAAATATCTCTCATAAAGTGCATGATCGGGATGATCGGGAAGCGAGGGATGATTAACCTTTTCAACATACGGACTTTTTGAAAGATATTCGATAACTTTCTTTGTATTTTCCGCATGACGTTCAAGTCTGAGCGAAAGTGTTTCCGTTCCCTGAAGAAGCAGGAAAGCGGCAAACGGAGAAATTGTGGCACCCTCATCTCTGAGAAGTATTGCACGGATATATGTTACAAAAGCAGCCGGACCGACAGCATCGGCAAAGGAAATTCCGTGGTAGCTCGGATTAGGCTCGGCAATGGGTGCATATTTACCGCTTGCCTTCCAATCAAATTTACCGCTGTCAACGATAACACCGCCGAGTGTTGTACCGTGACCGCCTATAAACTTAGTAGCGGAGTGAACAACGATATCTGCACCATGCTCTATGGGGCGGATAAGATAAGGTGTGCCGAAGGTATTATCAACAACAACAGGCAGACCATGCTTGTGTGCTATTTCCGAGATTGCATCAATATCGGGAATATCGCTGTTCGGATTTCCCAAGGTTTCTATATATACCGCCTTTGTATTATCCCGGATGGCACCCTCAAGCTCCTCAAGGTTATGTGCATCAACGAATGTAGTTTTTATACCAAATTGCGAAAGGGTATGTGCGAGGAGGTTATAGCTTCCTCCGTATATAGTCTTTTGTGCGACGATATGGTCGCCTGCCTGTGCAAGTGCCTGTATCGTGTAAGTAATAGCGGCAGCACCGGATGCAACCGCAAGACCTGCAACACCGCCCTCAAGGGCAGCTATTCTTTTTTCAAAAACATCCTGTGTGGAATTAGTAAGTCTTCCGTAAATATTTCCGGCATCTCTGAGTCCGAAACGGTCGGCAGCGTGCTGCGAATTATGAAAAACATAGGAAGTTGTTGCATAAATCGGAACTGCTCTTGAATCGGTTGCGGGATCGGGTTGTTCCTGTCCTACATGAAGCTGAAGTGTTTCAAATCTATAATTATTGCTCATAATAAAAACCTCTCATTAATAAAAAATTTCAGTAAGATCATATATCATTAACAAAAGCACATTCGTCCATTTCTGAAGTTATGCCTTATTTCTTTTAACAGAGTTTTCATAAAACAATCACCTCTCCATATCTTATAATACCTATTTATTTGGTATGCATTGATTATATCATCTATGATACCGTATGTCAACAATTTTTTTAAAAAATTTATAAAAAAATGGCAGTGCATAAAAAACACCGCCAATTATCAAAAATTTATATCAAAATAAACTATCATAATACAGTATAATTTTAGAATTTTCTGTATTTTTTGACAGGTCTTTGATTTTTTTTGTTTCTTTTATAAATTGCTATGATTATGAAATATATTAATAGTAAAATGGCAACAATAATGATAATAAGAATAAACCATTTTGAAGTGAAAATTATCTTTAATCCGTTAAATGCGGTAAGAAGCTCGCTGCGGTCAACCGACTCCCCTGCAAGAAGATCTATGGTTGCAAGCTTCTGATTTGCATAACTTAACGTAACTGTACCGATTTTATCACCCTCCTTGACGGGTGCATCTATACTGTCCGGTATATCAAAAATTCTGTCAATACTTTCAACGGAAACATCATCAGGCATGATGGTTGAATATCCCTCCGACGGCGTCAGACGGATTTTGTCCTTGTTCCATGCGTAATTGATATTTATCTCCTTTACAAGCTCGTTTTTGTCAAGTATTGTCTTGATAGAAAGATTATCAAATGCCCAATCATATAAATTGGCAGAATCAATCATTGCTCCGTTGTCATAATACTCACCGTTTTTATCCTCATACGGTGCCCCGTATGCAACACAAAGATATGTATATCCGTCTTTTGATGCCGTTGAAACAAGACAATATCCGGAATCGTTCCCTGTCGAACCTGTCTTTATTCCCGATGCATAGGGATAATAATAATCCCCGCCCCTGTATTCGTCAATCATATAATTAGTCGTGACAAGATATCTGTCCTCACCAAGACAATCGGAGGTTACGGTGTTAGTTATCTCTGCAAACTTCGGCAGCGTAAGGGCATATTTCGTTATCTTTGCCATATCCGCAACAGTAGTATAATGATTCGGATCATTAAGACCGTGAGGGTTTTCAAAATGAGTGCCTGTGCATCCGAGCTCTTTGGCTTTATCATTCATCATATCCACGAATTTCGATATATCTCCGCCGCCGATATAATCCGCAAGAATAAGTGCCGCATCATTTCCCGACGGGATCATAAGACAATTCAGAAGCTGAGTAATGCTAAGCTTTTCGTTTTCTTCAAGACCTGCAACCGAACTTCCCGTTCCGTCAAGCATATGCAATACTTCACCTTTTACCGTAACATAGGTATTATCAAAATCATTTACCTTTTCCGCCGTTATTATATAAGTCATTATCTTTGTTGTGGATGCGGGAAAACGCCTTGCATACGGTTCCTTTGAAAATACTACTGTCTCCGTATCAAGATTTTCAAGATAAACAGATTTGCAGCTAAGCTCTATATCCGCATTAAACTCGGCAGCATCCGCACTCTGCTGCGGTGCTATCATCAATGCTGACAAAAAAACGACGACAGCCGTCAAAAATGTCATAGTTTTTTTCATAGAAAAATGTCAACTCCTGTGATATAATTAATTTTGGTGGAGAAATCAGTTTTCTCGGTCACAAAATAATATAACCGACCGGGAAAATACAACTATATATATTTTACATTATTTTCGGATAAAACACAAATACAATTCTGCTAAAATTCAGACGGAATATCAACATAAATATGGTAATAACAACTGCAATACTTAATCCGACAACGCTTAATACTTACATTAATAAACACTGTCAGATTCGGTATTATTCCGATAAGTAAATTAAGAGGATTTTTCAGATTAAATTTATACATCAGGAGGAATCATCAATGGTTCTTGTCACAGGAGATACTCATGGAGAATATGAGCGGTTTGAAAATAAAAAGCTGAAAAAGCTGACTGAAAACGATTGTCTTATTATCTGCGGGGATTTCGGGTTTATATGGAATAATTCAAAAATTGAAAAAAGTAACCTCAAAAAAATCTGCGAAAAAAAATATAAGACGCTCTTTGTCGAGGGTACCCATGAAAATTTTTCTCTTTTAGCAACCTATCCCGTTGTTGAAATTTACGGAGGACGTGCAAGAAGAATAGGCGGAAATTTATATCAGCTTCTCCGGGGAGAAATTTATAAAATAGACGGAAAAAGCTTTTTTACCTTTGGCGGAGGCGACAGCACAGATAAGGAACTGCGGCGTGAAAACGGAACGTGGTGGAAGGAAGAGCTTCCGTCAATGATAGAAATGCAATATGCGGTTCAGAATCTTGATAAGGAGGACAGAAAGGTTGATTATGTCATAACGCATGAGCCTTCACTGACAGATATGGCTCATGTAAACCGCACCTGCCGTGTTAATCCGCTTTCGACATTTTTTGATGAGCTTGAACATAATATAATTTATAAGAAATGGTATTTCGGAAGTCTGCATATAAACAAAAAGCTGAGTAAAAACGCACACTGTCTTTTTACCGATATAGTAAGAATAGTATAAGTCAGGACTCTTGTATAATAGGAAAAAATGTGTTATTATCTAATAAAGACAAATAACCGGAAAGGAATGTAATCATGAAATTAGGAATAGTAGGTCTGCCGAATGTCGGCAAAAGCACGCTTTTCAACGCTATAACGAATGCGGGGGCACAGTCTGCAAATTATCCGTTCTGTACGATAGAGCCGAACGTGGGAGTTGTAGCCGTCCCGGATAAAAGACTTGATGAGCTTGCCAAAATGTATGAACCGGAAAAATACACACCCGCTGCCATAGAATTTGTTGATATTGCAGGTCTTGTTAAAGGTGCGTCAAGGGGAGAAGGACTCGGAAACAAATTTCTTTCAAATATACGTGAGGTTGATGCTATCGTTCATGTTGTACGCTGCTTTGAAAATGATGATATAATTCATGTTGACGGAAGCATCGATCCTAAAAGAGATATTGAAACGATCAATGTTGAACTTATCCTTTCGGACATTGAAGTGCTTGACAGAAGAATTGATAAAACCCGAAAGCTTATAAAGGGCGATAAAAAATATCAGGATGACCTTGACTTTTTTGAGCGGGTTAAAAAGTCGCTTGACGAAGGCAAGCCTGCACGTTCCGTGGAATGTACACCCGAGGAGGCTGAACTTCTTTCTACTGTGTCATTGCTCACAAATAAACCGGTAATATACGCCGCAAACCTCAGCGACAGCGATTTCAAAAACGGCTCGGCAGACGGCAATCCCTTTTATGATGTTGTAAAGCAGATAGCGGAATCCGAAAACGCGGCCGTTCTCCCTATATGTGCCGAGATAGAAGCTGAAATATCCGGTATGGAAGATGATGAAAAGGAACTCTTTCTTTCCGAAATGGGACTTGAACAGTCAGGACTTGACAGACTCATAAAGGCCTGCTACGATCTTCTCGGACTGATATCATACCTCACAGCCGGCAAGCAGGAGGTAAGGGCATGGACGATAACAAAGGGTACAAAGGCTCCCCAGGCTGCCGGAAAGATACATACAGATTTTGAAAGGGGCTTTATCCGTGCCGAAGTTGTTTCCTATGACGAGCTTATGGAATGCGGTTCAATGGCAAATGCAAAGGAAAAGGGTCTTATACGCTCCGAAGGAAAGGATTATGTAATGAAAGACGGAGATATTGTACTGTTCAGATTTAATGTGTAATATACTCCCCCGCCTGTGCAGAGGCGGGGGAATTTCTATCCTCAAGTTAAATTTTTATGTTACAAATCATATTGCCCGGCTACAAAGTCCTCCACAATATCAATAAGGTGTATAGGGCATACATTTTCATTGCACATAAGTCTGCATAGCCTGTCTACTGATTCAAAATCATCGGAAATATCTTCAATGCTGCTGAACTCACTGCCATCCTCATTATAGACCTTAATTCCGTAAACCGTTGTATTTCCATATTCCTCAATAAATACAGAACTTCTTGTTAACTTATAGTTGTACTCATTATTTCTGTATGTAAATACACCGGCAGATAACATTGATATCTCTCCTCAACTCGCATAATTTTTGCTGCGAGAACATTATACAATAAACCCGACTAATCTTTCAATATAACAAAAGTTGATATTTAAAGGTGATATAGTTTCCTTATTATTTCTATTTTATTTTTAACGCCGAGCTTTTTGTAACAGTGGAATAATTCTCTTTTTGTTGTACCTTCGGTTATATTGAGTGCCTCGCTTATATGTCTGTTATTCAATCCTTCCGCCGCAAGCCTTAATACATTTATTTCTCTCGGAGTAAGTCCGTCAAAGACACTCGAATCTATGATATCCCTGTTTTCAGCCAATATAACAAATACAAATATTCTTATTGCAACACCACCCTCAACTACCGGTACCGCACCCATAATATAATAAGTTTTTTCACCATTATCATTATAAGATGAAATTTTTCCGAAGTTTGAAATTTTTTCATAAATTGCACTGCGAAACGGATGTGCATTTATTAAATCCTCTCTGTTTATCTTACCCTCCTTTATCAACCCGGCAAGATACGGGTTGATATCCTCAAAATACATATCATTATTCGTATCACAGCTTATTATACCGCTTCCTATAATATTATTTTGAAAAAACTCGTCGGTTTTTGTTTCAAATTCCTTGCCGCGTCTGTTTAAATCGTAAAGACCTATTTCAACAACAGCTGCATCACAATCATTCCTGCACACAGGTTTTGAATTTATACTGAGTATTTCCCTTTTACCGTCAGGCAATGTAAAAACATCATAATTTTTTATTTTTCTTCTCTCGTTTATGCAAAGCTTTATAGTTTCCGGAATATTTTCGGTTTTCTCGTCAATATATTTTCCTACAGCAGAACCGAAAATCTTTTCTATAACATTATCGCTGCAAAATTCAATAAAATATCCTTTTTTCTTTCTGCTGATTATAATTATACCCTGATTTTTATTTTCCTCGCTGTCATGGGTTATCTCTACGGACATATGTTTATTTTCCGGAACAACAATATGACCTTCAAATTTCATCGAAGAATAATTCACAGATATATTCACTCCCCATAATAAATCAGCACAATTTGAAAATTTCTCAACATACTTCAGATTGAATTTATGTCCCCTATAGCTTTCAAAATAATATTTTATTCTTTTGTATTCCATGTACTCTAAAATATCCCTTATATCCGAGCCTATGTCCTTTTCTTTACAGCAACAGAGCTTAAGATAAGTTTCATCCGCTTGTTTCAATATAATTCTTCCGTCATAATTACTGCAAAATGCAGCCGAAAATTTTTCCGGCTGCCGTATCAGGATATTATTGTTCGTTCTCTTAATTTTTTCCCGTTTCATAGGTGCTCAACTCCAAATATAAATCTCTTTATTTTTGAAAGCGGCACGTTTATGTTGATCCTTATTTTGATTATAACAGTATGTATGTTACTTCTGTGTTATTTTTTTGACTGTGCTTTTCGGGATTCCCCTATTTTTCTTGCGAGATAAACTACGGGAGTATCACAAAGACTCGTCACTACAAATATTACATAGCTTGAAATCATAATACTTATAAGAGTCTGAAAATCGTATGTTCCTATGAATGCAAGCAGTGTAAACAATGCGGTATTAAGGATCTGTGAAATTAGTGTAGAGCCGTTATTTCTGAGCCACAGAAATTTCTTTCTGCTTCCGCTCAGCTTTTCCGTAAGCTTCCACCATGCATGATAAAGCTGAACATCCATAAACTGAGATACCGCATAGACAATAAGTGAAGAAAACATCATCCTCGGTGTATTTGAAAATACTTCCCTTACGGACGGCATAATAAAATCCGATTCAGACGGTATATACAGCATCCAGCTTTGTGTAATGACTACAAAAAACAATGATGAAAATATTCCGAGAATTACCGCCCTGTTTGCATCTTTTTTGCTTTCATTTTCACTCAATATATCCGTTATAAGGAAAGTAACCGCAAAAAGGACATTTCCGAGTGTCTGCTCCATACCGAAAGCATTTATCATTATAAGACATTCAATATTAGCTGTGATTGTAGCTATAATTGTTATTGCATAAAGACCGTATTTCCCGAAAAATTTATAAGCGGGAAGCACCGAGCCGAATATTACAACAAGTGATAATATCAAAAGTATTTCATTTGTATATGTTCCGAATATACTATTCATTTTAAAAAAACCTCCTGTACCTTTGTACCTATTCCGAATTCAAGATTATCCATAAGTATATCCACCCTGTTGTTATTCTCATAATAGGGAGCGATTTTTTCAGTAAATTTTTTTATTACTTTTCTATCCGGTACAACAGGTGTAGAATTTTTATTCATTATATTGATACATACTCTTTCAAAATTTTCAAGACCTGTTTCAATATCCTTTTTCATGCTTGCCTCCGTTTGCCCCTTTATTCCGAAAAGCAGGCATATTTCATCTGCAAATTCCGATATTTCCTCAACTCCGACATAACCAAAGCCTTTGTGCAGATACCTTTCTCTGAATTCCTCATCAAAGGTTTCAACACCTGTTTTTATTTTCAGTGTTATTCCCCTTTCCAAAAAGTATTTTTTGGCCGCCATTGATTTTTCCTTATAAATGTAATGGCTTTCAAAATAAAGTGTTTCTATCCCTTTTTCAATGCAGATTTGCTCTATAAGGTCAAGTGTTTTTTTATCAAGCTCAGTAAAACTGCCCGAATTTATAACTTCAAGCTTTTTATATACACCTGTAACATTTCCGAGTACCTCACTGTTAAGTCGGAAATTTTCCTCTTCATCTCTGCAAAAATCCAAATGATAATCGCAATAGCTGCATCTTTTCCATATGCAGCCGTTTCCTCTGAGAAGAACAATTTCTCTCGGATTTTTCTTTTCGATAACACTGTATCTGTTCATAATAAATAACTCCTTATTTGTCATAATTTTTAATTACACAAAAAAAGGACGCACTACGGCGTCCTCTGTATTTTTCAGGCAGGATAATACAAATATCCCACTGTTTCCCGTAGTTTTGTTTAAGGTCAGGATGGTTCCGAACTGACCGGATATTCTGTTTTTCAATTAATATTATTCCTCGGGAACTTCTGCTTCCGTATTTTCCGGACTTACCGTTTCCTCGGAAATATCTGAGTCATCCGCCTCCCCGGATATTTCTTCATCCTCATCATTATCCTCATGCGGTGCCCTTGCAATGGTGGCTACCTTGCTTCCGTCACCTGTCTTCATAACAATAACACCCTTTGACGGTCTTGCACATATTCTGATAGAAGATGCCTCAATTCTGATAATAACACCGTTATCGGAAATTATTATAATATCGTCGCCAAGATCAACCGCCTTTATCGCCGCAACCTTGCCGAATTTTTCGGTATGATAATTGGTAAGACCAAATCCTCCTCTTGACTGAATACGGTAATCCTCTTTATTTGAAAGTCTGCCGTAGCCTGTTTCCGATACAGTAAGTATAAGTGCACCTTCTCTGAGCATAGACATACCTATAACACTGTCGTCACCCCTGAGAGTTATGGCCTTGACACCTCTTGCCGCTCTTCCCATAGCCCTTACATCCGTTTCCTTGAAGCGTATTGCCATACCGTTTCTTGTTGCAACAAGCAGCTCACACTGTCCGTCCGTAAGACGTACCCATACAAGCTCGTCATCCTCGTCAAGGTCAATAGCAATAAGTCCGCCCTTACGGTTGCTGTAAAATTCCTTTGTAGCGGTTCTCTTTATGATACCCTTTTTGGTTATCATAACAAGGTATTTATCTTCATCACCGTTTTCGGGTATTCTTATCATTGATGTAACCTTTTCCTCGCTGCTAAGAGGAAGCAGGTTATTTATATTCATTCCCTTTGATGTTCTTGAGCCTTCGGGAATTTCATAGCATTTAAGCCTGTATACCTTTCCCATATTGGTAAAGAACAATACATGGTCATGTGTTCCTATGACAAACATATCCGTTGCGACATCCTCATCACGTCTGTTCATTCCGCTTATACCTCTGCCGCCCCTGCGTTGTGTGTGGTATGTATCAATTTTCTGTCTTTTTACATAACCGAGGTTAGTCATTGTAAGAACACAATCCTCATATGGGATAAGATCCTCAATATCAACCTCGCCGCTGACGGCTGCTATTTCCGTCCTGCGTTCATCATTGTATTTCTTTTTGATTTCTCCAAGCTCGTTCTTTATAATGCCGAGGAGCATTTCTCCGTCCTCGAGTATTTTCTTGTAATAGTCAATTTTTTCAAGAAGTGCCTGAAGCTCAGCTTCTATCTTTTCTCTTTCCAATCCGGAAAGCTGTCTCAGCCTCATATCAACTATAGCCTGAGTCTGCACATCGTCAAGTCCGAAACGTTCGGAAAGTCTTTGCTTTGCCGTTGGGGTATCCTTTGAGGAACGTATTATCTTTATGACCTCATCGATAAAATCTATTGCTATTTTCAGACCTTCGAGTATATGAGCCCTTTCTTCCGCCTTTTTCAGATCATATACTGTTCTTCTTGTGATAATCTCAACCTGAAAATCAATATAATTTTGTATAATATCCTTGAGGTTAAGAATTTTCGGAATGCCGTTTACTATAGCGAGCATAATAATTCCGAATGTAATCTGAAGCTGCGAATACTTGAACAGATTATTAAGAACTATCTGAGGTGAAGCCTCTCTTTTAACGGTAATTTCGATATACATACCGTTTCTGTCTGAATGATCCTCTATACCGGATATTCCTTCAATTTTCTTGTTCTTTATCATTTCGGCAATACTGAGAACAAGCTCGGATTTATTCACCTGATAAGGTATTTCCGTAACGGCAATTTTAAATCTGCCGTTTTTATCCTCAACTATTTCCGCTTTTGCTCTGACAGTAATTTTGGCACGACCCGTTGCATAAGCGGCACGGATACCGCTTTTTCCCATTATTATTCCGCCTGTGGGAAAATCCGGTCCCTTTATATACTGCATGATATCTTCAAGTCCCGCATCGGGATTATCTATAACACAGCATACCGCATCTATTACCTCTCCTAAATTATGCGGGGGAATATTTGTAGCCATACCAACGGCTATACCCTTTGACCCGTTTACCAGAAGATTAGGAAATCTTGACGGCAAAACGGACGGTTCTTTCCGGCTGTCGTCATAGTTAGGGATAAAATCTACAGTTTCCTTATCTATATCGGTAAGCATTTCAACCGAGATCTTGCTCATTCTTGACTCGGTATAACGGTATGCGGCGGGCGGATCGCCGTCAACCGAACCGAAGTTTCCGTGACCGTCAACGAGTATATACCTCATTGAAAAATCCTGTGCCAGACGGACAAGTGCATCATATACCGAACTGTCACCGTGCGGATGATATCTGCCAAGCACATTACCTACGGTTGTCGCACATTTTTTATAGGGCTTATCGGGTGTAAGCTTATCCTCATATTGCGAATAAAGTATTCTCCTGTGTACCGGCTTCAATCCGTCACGGACATCCGGAAGGGCACGGGAAACAATTACCGACATGGAATAATCAAGGAATGATTTCTTCATTTCCTTTTCTACATCCACATTTATAATCTTTGTATTGGACAATGCATCTTGTATATCCAAAATCAGTACCTCCTCAGGTATTTATTGTTTTCTGTTCTTTTATTACCGCATTACTAAGCTCCTCATAGAGCTGCGGCATAATTTTTTTTATATTGACCGGTTTGAAATCCTTTGAACTTACAAAACCGTGGAAGGTCTTGCCCTCAGCCATTATTTCATCATTGAGTATTACTTTATATGAAAAATGTATTTTTGCATAGCTCATCTTTGAAAGTGAAGTTTCAATTGTCACAACATCCTCATAATGAACCGGTTTTATATATTTACATTCAAGACCTGTCAAAGGAAGCATTATTCCTCTTTTCTCAAGCTCGGAATATGAAATCCCCGACATTTTAATAAATTCCGTCCTCGCAGCCTCAAACCATACGGGATATACCGAATGGTGTATTATCCCCATCATATCGGTTTCTGCATATCTTGCTGTAATTTCAAGCTTATTTATTTTTTCCATAATCATACCTCAGAATTCGGCAGGCTCTGTTCCCGAACGGAGAATCGCACTTATTTCATTATATACCTCCGGCTCAATAACTCTCTTCGGAACAGCAAAAATTCTGTTCTTTTCCGTAAAAATCATAATCATACCGTCAGCTTCCTCAATATACGATCTTCCGTCAAGCATTATCGACCACTTACCCTCACCGCTGCCTATATCTATATGTGTGGGATATATTTCCGCCTCTATTTTTTTTCCGTCTGCCATCATTTTTGACATACTTTTAAGATAAATATGGGGAACTATCCATATAGCCGCTATTGTTATAAGGCAAACAACACCGAAAAATATATTATAGCTGTTATATTGTGATTTTGTTGTAAAATAAACAACAAAAAATACTACCGCCGCAGCCGCCAATATAATACTCTGGATAACTGCCCTTAACCCTTTCGTTTTAACGGCACCGCTGTGATACAGACATTTGTATACTTCATCTCTTGTAAGTACATATGAAAGCTTGAATCCCGTTTCCGGAATTTCATACTCCTCCGTATCGTCATCACTTACAAATTCGGCTTCCGAGCCATCCCATTCGGGATTGTCCTCATTGACTTTTTCAACACCCTCCGGTTTATCCTCACCCGAAGGTTTGACAGAATCATTATCACTCATTTATCATTTTCCTTTTTTAAATATTTTTTACATAATATGCTCATATATCAAGGTTCTGAACATATTTGGCATTTTTCTCTATAAATTCCCTTCTCGGTTCAACCTTATCACCCATCAGAATTGTAAATACCTCATCTGCCGCGGCGGCATCCTCCATCTCTACCCTGAGCATTATCCTTGTCGCGGGATCCATTGTTGTTTCCCATAGCTGCTCAGGATCCATCTCACCAAGACCCTTATATCTCTGGATTTCATAATTCCCGCCGAGCTGAGCCATTATCTTATCCCTCTCCTCATCGGTATAGGCATAGAAATGCTCGTTTTTACCCTTTGTTATCCTGTAAAGCGGAGGCTGTGCTATATATACATGGCCCTCCTCAAGCAACGGCCGCATAAAGCGGAAGAAAAACGTAAGCATGAGGGTTCTGATATGCGATCCGTCAACATCGGCATCCGCCATTATTATTATTTTCCCGTAACGGAGCTTTGTCAGGTCTATTTCATCTCCGATACCGCATCCGAGGGCCGTTATTACAGGCATCAGCTTGTCGTTTCCGTATACCTTGTCAAGCCTTGCCTTTTCCACATTAAGCATTTTTCCCCAAAGCGGAAGTATTGCCTGAAAACGCCTGTCACGTCCGCCTTTTGCGGAACCTCCTGCGGAATCTCCCTCTACGATATATATTTCTGTCTCATCTACATTCTTTGACTGGCAGTCCGCAAGCTTACCCGGAAGACCGGCACCCTCCATAGCCGTTTTTCTTCTCGCAAGATCCCTTGCCTTTCTTGCAGCTTCTCTTGCCTTTGCCGCAAGCAGTGCTTTATCAAAAATCGCCTTTGCCGTTGCCGGATTTTCCTCAAGATATTGTTCAAGCTTATCACTTATAAGCTTATCGACAAGTGTTCTTATCGAGGTATTTCCTAACTTTGCCTTTGTCTGGCTTTCAAACTGTGCGTCCTTTAGTTTGACACTTATAACGACCGTAAGACCTTCTCTTATATCCTCTCCGCTTAGTCCCTTTTCTCCCTCTTTTATAATATTGAACTTTCTGGCATAATCATTCATTACTCTTGTAAGTGCTCTTTTGAAGCCCTCTTCATGAGTACCTCCATCGGTCGTATGTATATTATTTGCAAATGAAAGTATAAGCTCATTATAGCTGTCATTATACTGCATTGCTATTTCTGCTGATTCGGTATCTTCTTCGTTCTTTATTGAAAAGTGCATAATATCGTCATGAATAACATCAAGACCTCTTTTCTTATGCACATATTCTACAAAGCTTGATACACCGCCCTCATAAAAGAATTTATCATTCAATATATTTTCGGGATCCCTTTTGTCCGTCAGCTCTATATTAATTCCGGCGTTAAGAAATGCCTGTTCTCTCAGTCTTACGGAAAGTACTTCATAATCATAAACTGTGGTTTCGGTAAATATTTCCGGATCTGCCTTGAAAGTAACGACCGTACCTCTCCTGTCACTTTCGCCAACTGTCTCAAGGTCGGTTACGGTATTTCCTCTTTCAAATCGCTGACGGTATATTTTTTCTCCGTCATATACCTCGACCTCCGTCCATTCCGATAATGCATTTACAACCGATGCACCCACACCGTGAAGTCCGCCGGCAACCTTATATCCGCCGCCGCCGAATTTTCCTCCGGCATGAAGAACCGTAAATACTACCGTCACCGCCGGAATACCCAACTTCGGCTGTATTCCAACCGGAATACCTCTTCCGTCGTCACTTACTCTTATTATATTCCCCGGAAGAATTTCCACCTCAATTTTTTTGCAATACCCCGCAAGTGCTTCATCAATCGAGTTATCCACTATTTCATATACAAGATGATGAAGTCCTCTCGGACCTGTTGAGCCTATATACATACCCGGTCTTTTTCTTACCGCTTCAAGACCTTCAAGAACCTGTATTTCTGCGGCTCCGTATTCCTGCGTTGTCTGAGAAATTTCATTTATTTCCATATTTTACTCCTTTACCTGTCGGGAAATTTACTGCTTATTTTTCAGCTTTTTCTTTTCTGCCTTCTTTATTTTTTCCGCTGTGAACCTTACCGTAAGCGGAAGAATAAGCACAGCAGCCGTCACGACCGAAAAATTCAGTAATATCAGCACAATCAGATTTATATTTTCAGTTGACGAAAACAAAAGCAGATTTATGCATATAAGAACTATACATACAACAGACATCAATATCAGACCGCCTGCTGTTTTGTTTACTTTGTATTTTTTTTTGCAGTGATAGCAAAATCTTTCCCCCTGTTTCATTCCGGAAACCTCCGCATAACTGTATACGGCATGACAATGGGGACATACGGGAAGTCTCAACAATATTTCTCACTCCCTTAATCATTGCCGTCATCATACGACCTTCCGAATATGAACGAAACCTCATTATTTTCCTCGGTCTGAAATGCTGCGGCATCCTCATTGTTGCTTTCTTCCGTATTTCCGGGCATGAAAGAAACCTCATTCGTGCTATCCTGTTTATTTACGTCTTCCCCCGCCGTTTTTTCAGATCCGTATATTTTCACGGCATCATCATCCGGTTCATTTCCCGGGAAATCAGCGTTATTTTTTATATCCGAAGATATGTCTATATCTATACCCGAGTCTATATCCCTGCCTTTTTCCTCGGGGAAAATATTTTCCGAATATTCCTCGGAAAAATTCTCCTCTCCCGATTTCATACTGCTTTTTGCTTTCATAAAGCTTGAACTGAACTGTTCCCCTACATTAAGCTCTATAGGCTGTTCATCTCTTCTCAAGGGCTGCCTCTTTTCCTCCGGAACGGGTTCAACCTTTCTACGCAGCTTATTTACGGCGGATTTATCGTTGCACGGTTCAAGCTTTATAAAAAACGGAGATACTATATAAAACACAAGATAAGGCAAAAGTACAAAAATTATCCCCCATATATTATCATGTTTCATGTATGTGGAAAGTACAAGAACCAATATGAGCGATAATACAACCGCACCTCCCCCTATTCCGTACAGTGCCCTGTGTATAACCACATTTGATATACATTTACAGCCCGTACAGCAGTGTTCTCCCTTTGTTTTAAGTATACCCGCTCCGAAATATGATACCTTTCTGTGACAATAAGGACATTCCGTAAGCAGTCTTTTAGCCATATGATCATTCCTTTCCGAATTGCTCCATTCTTTTTATAAAAGTTGCAGGTGCCGGCTGGCATATATATAATTTACAGTCATCTTCATTATTTCCGCATATAACAAAGGACTTAGGCAGGTCATAGGAAAGGGTCTGTGCCCTCCCGCTTTTTTCGGCTTCTGACAGAAACTCCCTTGTTTTATATGACACCGTAGAATTGTCAAGATCGAATATTCCTATTATTTCATCGGTCATGACAGTAACATCACCGCCAAGATGCAGATACATAATTTTCTCCTTAACAGCATATTTTACCGTTTTCTATATGAACAATATTTTCAGCATCAATAAAAGGCTCACAGCAGGTTATAAATATCTGCATACCGCTAAGCTCCTTCAGAAGATAATTTCTTCTTGTATTATCAAGCTCACTGAGAACGTCGTCAAGAAGTATAACGGGGTTTTCTCCCCGGTTCTCTCCTATCTGTTCCGCTTCCGCAAGCTTCAATGCAAGAACCGCACTCCTCTGCTGTCCCTGTGAACCGAAGCTTCTTGCCTCCATATCGTTTATTTTCACCATAAGATCATCTCTGTGTATACCTGTAGTTGTATAACCGCAGTATATATCGTCATTTTGTTTTTTTCTGAGTGTTTTAAGCATTACATCCGCTATTTCGTCCCTGCTCATATCAACATTTGCGGGATAGTTCATCCTGTATTCAAGACTGAGTCTTTCCTTTCCCGAGCTTATTCCTTCATAAAAGCTTACGGCAGGCTCCCTGAGTTCTTTTATATAAGCCATCCTCTGCATTGCAACATCGGATCCTTCAACGGATAATCTCTCATTCCATATGTCAAGAGTATCCTCAAGCTCTCTATGATGCGGAATATCCTTAAGCAAGGCATTTCTTTCACTCAATATTTTTTTATATCTCGATAAAAGGGAAGCATACGCAGGTCTTATCTGACAGATGGCTCCGTCAATAAAATTTCTTCTTTCATCGGGACCGTTTTTTATCAATGTCAGATGATCGGGGGAAAAAACCACTGCACAGAAACTTCCCACTATCTGAGAAAGACTGCTTTTCGGGACATCATTAAGAACAGGCTGCCTTTTTCCGCCCTGAATTCCGAATCTTATTGTCTGCTCTCTCTCCCTTGTCTGAAAACATAGTTCTATATCGGCTTTATTTTTACCGAAAGCTATAAGTTCATTTTCCTTTGAGCCTCTGAAAGATCTTCCGCCTGTAAAAAGCCACAGACATTCAATAAGATTTGTTTTCCCCTGTGCATTTGAGCCGTATATCACGTTTATTCCCTTTGCCGGATAAAATACGGTATTTACAAGATTTCTGTAATTTTCTGTTTTCAGACTCTTAACAACCACTCAGGACACCTCAAAAACGGTATTTTCAAACTTTACGGAATCACCTCTGCGTAGTTTTTTTCCTCTCATAGTACATACTTCTCCGTTGACCTCCACCTCACCGTTACGGACTGCAATTTTTGCCTGTCCTCCCGTTGCACAAAGACCTGTCAGCTTCAGGGCACTGTCAAGTTTTATATATTCTTCCGTGGCATGGAGTTCTATCAGTAAATGTTTCATTTTGATAACCTCATGGGCATTAGCATAAACAGGAAGCTTTCGCCTTCTGTAGGTTTTATCACTACTGCCTTTGTCGCTCCCGTAAGCTCCATTATAATTTCATCGGTTTCACAATAACGCAGAGCATCCAACAGGAATTTATTGTTGAAGCCTATCTCTATTGATTCCCCCGACATTGAAACATTAAGGCTGTCATTTGCCTGACCGAGCGGAGTATTACAGGTTGTTTTTATTTCATTATCCTCTATAACGCATCTTATCGGACTTTTCATTTTGTCGGTAAGCATAAGTGACATTCTTTCTATCGTTTCAGTGAATATTCTCGTGTTTATTTTCAGCTCGGTAACATGGGATTTTGGTATTGAACCTCTGTAATTGATAAATTCACCTTCAATAAGTCTTGATATGACACGGTAGTTTCCTATTCTGAACATGATATGACGTGTTCCCGGGATAATATCTGTCATTTCGTCATTGCTGTCCGATATCAGTCTGTTTATTTCATTAAGTGATTTTCCGGGGACGATAAATGATTTTTCTGTATCACAGTCAATTTTCTCCGTCCTCATGGCAAGTCTGTATCCGTCGAGTGATACCATTCTTACGGTTTTGTTTTCTATTTCAAACAGAGTACCCTTATTTGTCGGTTTAACGTCGTTTTCCGCCACAGCGTAGATAGTCTGTCTTATCATGCTTCCGAGGGTTTCTTCTTCAACGGATATTTTATCTTCACTGCTTATAACCGGAATTTCAGGATAATCTTCGGCCGGAAGACCTACGATTTTGTAATCTACCCTGCCGCTGTTTATATATACTATATTTTTGGAATCAACCTCAATGGTTATACTATCTTCAGGCATTCTCCTGATTATATCCGAAAACAGCTTTGCCTTTACAACAGAGCTTCCTTCCTCCATGACAACTGCGTCTATCGAGGTTGTTATGCATATCTCAAGGTCATAGCCGAAAAGCTCGATTTTATTGTTTTCGCATTTTATAAGTATGCCTTCAAGTGCGGGCATTGTTGTCTTTACCGATACCGCTCTTTGAACATTTGTAACGGCTTCGGTAAGCTTGTTTCGGTTACATTGGAATTTCATTCTTTTTCTTCCTTTCATCGGAAAATTTATCATAGAAAAGATATATTTTTAGGAGTAGTAATAGGGGCTGTGGAATTGTTGAATATTTTATCTGTTTCCGATTTTTTCTTATATTTTTACGGTTTTTCGATTGTTGAAGGTTTGTTTGATTTTTGTTTGTAATTTCCGCGGTTTTTATCGTTTTTAACTTTTCTGTTGAATTATGTTAGTGGAATGTTGAAAAGTGTGTTGATTTTTTTATATCTTCCAAAAAGTCGCTTCAACCGAAAATGTTGAATTGTTAAAATCTTTTCAACATTATCTTTTCGCTATATTATTTATGATATCGTTCACTGTAGATTTTAATTTTGGATCCCTTTCCATATTCTTTTCTATCTGTTTTAGTGCATACACTATGGTTGAATGATCCCTGCCGCCAAATTCATCGCCTATGCTGTTCATTGACATATCCATAAGCTCCCTTACGGCATATATTGCTATCTGGCGGGCATTTGAAATATTTGAATTTCTTTTTGATGATCGGATATCGTTGCTTGTTACTCCAAGATGTCTTGCCACTTCTTCTATAACTATATCCACTGTCAATGGCGGCGGCTGTTCGTTATTGAGTATTTCAGAGATGGTCTTCTGTGCTATATTTATGTTTATCTTATCTCCATAAAGCTGGTGATTTGCCTTGAGCTTCTTTACAACGCCTTCAAGCTGTCTTATGTTTGATTTAAGCCTTGTTGCTATATATTCCGTCACATCATCCGGAAAATCTATTTGCAGAAGCTCCGCCTTTCTCCTTATTATTGCGATTCTTGTTTCAAAATCCGGCGGCTGTATATCGGCTATAAGTCCTGATTCAAAGCGGCTGCGAAGTCTGTCCTCAAGTGTTTTAATTTCCTTGGGGGGACGGTCCGATGTAAGTACTATCTGACTTTTTGCCTCATACAGCGTATTGAAGGTATGGAAAAATTCCTCCTGTGTGGAGTCCTTGCCGCCTATAAACTGTATATCATCCACAAGAAGAACATCGGATTTACGATATTTCTGCCTAAATTCAATATTTGATTTTTTCATAATCGCTTCAATAAGCTCATTGGTGAAATCCTCACCCTTTACATAAACTATATCCTTTTCGGGATTATTTTTATGTATTTCATTTCTTATCGCATATAGCAGATGGGTTTTTCCCAGACCCGAATTGCCGTAGATAAACAAGGGATTATACGCCCTCCCGGGATTTGTAGCAACGGCAAGGGAAGCTGCATGAGCGAACTTATTTGACGAACCGACTATGAAGGTGTCAAATGTAAATTCATAATCCTCGTCCATTGGCGTTTCGTCACTGCTCGGTGTTTCACTATTTATTTCTTCAGGTACGATTACCGCTATATTCAGCTCGGTACCGAATACATTGACTACAGCCTCTTTCAGCAGCTTTATATAAACCGTCATTATTATATTACGCTGAAAATCCGAACGCACCATAAGAATTATTTTCCCGTTATCAAGATCAAGTTTCAAAGGCTCAATATTCTGCAACCAGGATTTATATGCGACCTCTGTAACGTGCTGCTTGCAGTATTCACATATAAGTTCCCAGGCTTCATTAAACGAATCCATAAGTACATTTTCTCCTGTTTCTTTAATTTGTTTTTTGTTTCCTTGATTTTTATCGGCCGATAAATCCGGGACATCAGTCCTCCGCTTTATATTCAATCCAACTTACGGATTTATTGCCGACCTTATGTCTGTATATTTCAGTTCCCTGTTATCAATTATGAGAATTTATAATCAAGCAAACACTTATACAAATTAATTATAGCATAATAATTTGCATATTTCAAATTTTTTATCAACTTATTTTTATTGTATTGTTGAAAAAACAACCGTGATTATAAAAAATATTGAGTATTAAGCGATGAGATCGGATAAAATTGTGATAAATTATAAAAAATATGCTATGAACGACTTATTTTTTTAAATTATTGTTGACAGAAGCCCTTTATATAGTATATAATTTTACGGTGCAGGGTTTTATGGATGGTCGGTGGGGCTGTTTTTTCATAAATTACGGAAGTAAGTGCTGCCCTGTATGTATATGTGACTCTGTTGTCCGTAGTTTTGTTACGGTAGGGTGACTGTTTACGGTTATCCGGGGGTCGTCATAAAACGGTTGCAAAATATATGTCAACGATTAAAGGAGGAATTTGTATGCTGAGAACATACCAGCCCAAGAAGCTTCACAGAAAAAAGGAACACGGATTCAGAAAGAGAATGTCCGATGCCAATGGCAGAAAGGTTCTTGCACGCCGCAGAGCAAAGGGAAGAAAAAGACTTACATACTGAGAAATGTTTCCCGTGCAGAACGGTCCGTACAGTGTAGACGGAGGGACTGATTATTTTGAGTGGTATTATCACTTTGAAGAAAAATAACGACTTCCGGAGGCTTTACTCCAAGGGTCGGTCCTATACTTCGGCGGTTCTTGTTACCTATGTAGGTAAAAATCGTCTGGGTTATGTGAGGATTGGAATAACTGTAAGCAAAAAAGTAGGAAAGGCCGTTTTACGCAGCAGATCACGCAGAATTATAAGAGAAGCCTATCGTATACTGCTCGATGATATTAACGGGAGTTATGATTTAGTGTTTGTTGCCAGAGGAAAAACTCCGTATGTCAAAACCGATGATATTCTGCGTGCTATGAAAAAAGAGCTGAGGGAAGCGGGTGTTTTGAAGTGAAGCGCCCGCTTATTTGGCTTATCAGATTTTATCAGAAAAATATTTCTTCAAGGACTCCTCCGTGCTGTAAATATTACCCTACCTGTTCGGCATACGGCATAGAGGCTTTAAACAGGTTTGGTGCATTGAAAGGAAGTGTACTTACAATCTGGAGGATACTGCGCTGTAATCCTTTTTCAAAGGGCGGGTATGACCCCGTTCCCGAAAGGAAAAATAAGCGTATTCTATATGGAAAGAATGATCCCTTTAGGAAATGAACAATAGTAAAGAGATGAAGGGAATGATTATGAATTAATGGATTTGATATTTAATTTTATAGGAAGCATTTTCGGATATGTTTTGTGGTTTGCCTTTTATTTGTTTAAAAATTACGGTATCGCAATTATAATATTTACATTGCTCACAAGATTGCTTATTTTACCTTTTTCGATGAAACAGCAGAAATCAATGGCTTCAAATATGCGTTTTCAGATGAAACAAAGGGAAATAATGGAAAAATATAAGAATAACAGAGCAAAGGCAAATGAAGAAATACAGAAGCTCATGGAAAAGGAAAATTATAAACCTTCTTTCGGATGTATGCCTATGCTTGCACCTATGATAATAATGTTCGGTGTGCTTTATTCGGTTAGAAATCCCCTGAGTAATACGCTTCATATAGCTTCTGATAAGGTAAATGAAGCATTAAGAAGTATTACGGCACTTCCCGGAATAGGAACGGGAATAAACAGTCAATACGGAGAAATAAGCATAATAAAATATTTCGGTTCTCTTAAGAATTACCTTGTTGGTGCAGACGGCGGTTCGCTTTTTAATTCCGTTGAAACGGAAAAGATTGATGAGTTCAGCGGAGGTTTTAATTTTCTCGGACTTGATTTGCTTGCAACTCCAAGCGAATCTTCTTTTCAGTCCATGATGTGGCTCATACCGGTGCTTTGTTTTGTTACATCCGTTGCAAGTATGTTTATTTTACAGAAAATGAACGGAACGAAGATTCAGGGCTGCATGATTGTTATGATATTTTTTATGCCTCTTTTCAGTACATGGATAGCATATATAGTTCCGGGTGCGGTTGGTTTCTATTGGATTGTTTCGACCGTAATCGGTTTTGTGCAGTCAATTGTCCTGAATAAATTTTATAATGCAAGTATTATAGAGGCAAAGGCTGAAGCACAAAGAGTAGTTTTACGAAGACAGCAGGAGGCGGCTGTCGCATATGTGGAAGCGGAGGGATATGTTGCTCCGTCGGAAATTCTTAAGAAGATAAATTCTGCCGATAAACAGACAAAGTCGGTTTCCAAAAAGCAAAAGCACAAAAAGTCGAATAATAACAGCAGTAGTTATCAGGGAAGAAAAAGATAAACCGGGAGGTTATTTGGTTATGATTAAAGAAGTTACCGTTACTGCCGATTCCGTTGAAGAAGCAGAGGTTCAGGCCAGGAAACAGCTTGGCACGGATGATGTTAAAATAGAGGTTATCAAACAGCCCGAAAAGAAGAAATTCGGTATTTTCGGAGGAAGTCCGGCTATAGTAAGAGCCTATGTTGTTCTGACACCCCTTGAGTCAGCAAAGAAATATCTTGAAGAAATTCTCGGATTGATGGGAATAAAAAATGTTGTTATCACCGCTGATGAGGTTGACGGTGGTGCAGTTCTGAATATTGAGGGCGATGAAATAGGCTTTGTTATAGGGCACAGGGGAGAGACTCTTGATGCTCTCCAGTATCTTACAGGTCTTGTCGCTAACCACGTTGAAGACGAATATTACAGAATTTCGATCAATATAGGAAACTATCGTGAAAAAAGGGAAAAAACCCTCGAAATACTCGGAAGAAAGCTTGCTTTCAAAGCCTGCAAATCCGGTGTCAGGACATCTCTTGAGCCTATGAATCCGTATGAAAGAAGGATTATTCACACTGCCGTACAAAGGGTAAGAGGGGCTGTATCATGGAGTGAGGGAGAAAATCTTCAGCGTCATGTTGTTATAGGTCCTGACCCTGACTATAAGTCTGATTACAGAGGCGGATACAGAGGAAGAAGCAATAACTTCAATAAGGACGGTTCTTATAACAGAAAACCACGCACAAGCGGATATCAGAGAAGACAGTATAGTGAGAATGAATCCCATCCGCAGGACGGTGTGTTCAGTACTTTTGAGAATGATGAAGGCTCCGAAAATGTGAGGGAGAGCATTAATGAACGTCCTGATGCATCACTTTACGGAAAAATAGAAGTAAAGAAAACGTCTGATTAAAATATTAGTAATATATAATATTAAGTGATTTTATTGATAATATTTTCAGATATTTTGCAAAAAATATAATAAATGCGGTGGAGTGCCTGAGCAGTCCCGGCTTTCGCCGGACAGCACTCCGCCGTTTATTTTTCTGTGTGTATTATAATTTGAAATACAGTTTTCAACATAAACCTGATAAACGGTTGAAAGTAAGAAAATAATATTAAGCTTGGAGGTAGTTAAGTTGGAGCATACCATTGCGGCTATATCTACACCTATCGGACAGGGGGGCATGGGTGTTATAAGAATATCCGGAGAAAATGCACTTGATATAGCAGACAGCATATTTGAGTCCGTTTCGGGAAAGAAAATAACGGAAATGAAAGGTTATACCGCATCATTTGGAAAAATAACGGATAACGGCGAGCATATAGATGATGCGGTTGTTCTTGTTTTCAAAGCACCGCACAGTTATACGGGGGAGGACGTTGTTGAAATTTCATGTCATGGAGGCATATATATAACGAAAAGAATACTTAGAACAATATTTTCTAAAGGTGCCAAGCCGGCTCAGCCGGGAGAGTTTACCAAAAGAGCATTTCTTAACGGAAAAATGGGACTTACCGAGGCTGAATCCGTTATGGATATAATATCCGCATCGGGGGATCGGTCTGCAAGAGCCGCATTGTCCGTAATGGAAGGAAATCTCAGAAAGAGAATAGATAAGGTGAGGGAAATACTTATTAATCTTGCCGCACATTTATCCGCATGGGCGGATTATCCGGAGGAGGAAATCCCGGAGGTTGACGAAGAATCATTGAAAGAGAGTCTTCAGACCGTGAAAACCGAGCTTAATTCCCTTATTAATTCATATGATGCCGGAAAGGTTATCCGAGAGGGTGTAGATACCGTTATTATAGGCAGACCCAATGTAGGCAAATCCACTTTAATGAATCTGCTTTCGGGTTTTGATCGTTCGATTGTCACTGATATACCGGGAACGACAAGGGATATAGTAGAGGAAACCGTTATGCTTGGTGATATACCCTTAAGACTTTCCGATACAGCCGGAATACGTTCAACGGATGATCCTGTTGAAAGTATAGGTGTAAAAAAGGCAAAAGACAGGTTGTTGAGTGCAGGACTTATTTTTGCCGTATTTGATGCATCAATGCCGTTATCCGATGAGGATATGGAACTTATTGATTTACTCAAAAATGCTCCTGCTATAGCCGTTATAAATAAAACCGATCTTGAATCCAAGATTGATAGTGAGATTATAAAGAATAAAATCAAGCACACTGTATTCATTTCCGCAAAAACAGGCAGTGGTGCAAAAGAGCTTGAGCATGAGGTAGGGGAGATAGTAGGAACATCAAATCTTGACACGTCGCAGGGCATACTTGCAACAGAGCGTCAATTTAGTGATGCACAAGTTGCGTTGAAGTCTGTTGAGGAGGCTTTAGGTGCAATAAAATCGGGAATAACACTTGATGCCGTAACTGTTCTTATTGAAGACGCAATAAACAGTCTTCTTGAGCTAACAGGAGAGAGAGTTACCGAAGCAGTAGTAGACAAAGTATTCTCAAATTTCTGTGTAGGTAAATAACTGGCGGGCGGGGGAACCCCCGCGGGCAATTTGCGGCGGCGTGCCGCCGCTGTCATGTTCGCGGGGTCGCTCACTTTCGTTCGCTTTGTTTATGATGGAGGGAAGTCTGTTTCCGCGATA
>CANQAJ010000012.1 GCA_947589365.1 uncultured Clostridia bacterium
ATAAAATCAAGCAAATTTATACAATGCCCCAAAAATGCAAAAATTGCCTTTAAAAAAATTAAGACTTAGTTTACATTTGCTTTACAGCAAAAACATAATATATTTTTATCCTACCGTTATAATTATATCAACAAAACTAAGAACGGGAGATACCGATATGAAAAACAAAAAATTCGGCAACCTTATGATTGCACTTTTATGTACATCGCTTGCAAGCAGTCTCCTTATTTCCGGCTGCAATGACGCTGAAAAAAAGGATACCTCCGAAACGTCCGCAAAAACAACCGATTCCTCCGACAGCAGCAATGAAATCGTAGAGCTTTCCTATAATGAAGGTACAGCAACTAAAATCACCCTTAACGGAGATTCGGCATCAGTGAGCGGAAAGGGTGCAAAAACGGATAAAAGCACTGTGACAATTAATGATAAGGGTACGTATATCGTAAGCGGTAATCTGAAAAACGGTCAGATTATTATTGATGTCGGAGAAGACGATACCGTCAATATCATTTTGAATAATGCAGATATCCACTTTTCGGACGGTCCTGCCATATATGCCCCGAAATGCTCCGAAACCGTCATTTCACTTGAAACAGGAACGACCAACAGTATTTCCGATGACGGAGTATATACAGGCTCGGACAGTGATGACAGTGAGGTTCCCAATGCGGCACTTTATATACAGGATAACCTCACTATCCTCGGCGGCGGTACGCTTAATGTCACATCCGACAGGAATAACGGTATAACCGCAAAGGATACTCTCAATATAAAAAGCGGAACGATCAATGTAACCTCGGAGCATCACGGAATATCCGGAAAGGATAACCTTAATGTCAGCGGAGGAAATATAACCGTAGAAAGCCGTGACGGTGACGGTATGCGTTCAAACTACAACAAAACCGAAGATGAAACAATGGGAAATGTCAACATAGAAAATGCGACTATCAGTATTAAAGCCGCAAATGACGGTATACAGGCTGAAAGAGTACTTACCGTAAAAAGCGGTGATATCACAGTCACAACAGGAAACGGTGCTTCTGATGCGGCTTCATCGGCAAACTCCGACACAACCGACAGCATGAAAGCACTCAAGGCGGGCACTGCCGTAAATATAGACGGCGGAAATATCACCGTTGATGCGTATAACGATTCAGTACACAGCAACGGAGATGTTACCGTAACAAACGGTACTATGACTCTTAAAAGCGGAGATGATGCATTCCATGCGGACAATAACCTCAATATAAGCGGAGGAAATATAACCGTTGAGCAGTCACATGAAGGTCTTGAAGCGGATAATATCAATATTTCCGGCGGTACGGTAGATCTTACGGCGGATGATGACGGAGTAAACTGCTCGGGCGGCAACGACTTCAGCGGTCTTGGAGGAATGGACGGCGGCCGCGGATTCGGACGAAAAATTCCTCAGAATTTTGAGCAAACCAACGATACTTCGGATACATCCACCGGAGCATTAAAAATAAGCGGAGGTACTATATATGTCAATGCACAGGGCGATGGTCTTGACAGCAACGGCAACCTCGATATTTCAGGCGGTACTGTCATAATCAACGGAACAACACAAAGCGGAAACGGAATACTTGACCATGACGGAAGCTGTACCCTCACAGGCGGCACGCTTATAGGTGCAGGTACTTCTGATATGCTTGAAATGCCCTCCGCAAACGGTCAGAATATTGCAACTGTACTTTTTGAACAAAAGCAGTCCGCCGGAACATCCGTATATCTTACCGACAACAGCGGAAAGGTTCTTGCCGCTATGTCCCCTGTCAAGGAATTCGGCTGCATTGTATTCAGCACTGCCGATCTTAAAACAGGCGAAACCTATAAGGTATATACAGGCGGCACAGTAACGGGCGACAATGTACAAGGATATTACACTAAGCCGGAGGTAACATCGGAGGGAACGCTTTATTCCACCTTTACAATATCCGAAACTCTGACTTATGCCGATTCAAGCGGAAACACCACATACAACGGCGGTATGGGCAACTTCGGCGGCAAGGGCGGCAGAGGAGGCTTCGGCGGAATGAACGGACAACAGCCGGACACCCCGCCTGACGCAGCGGGCGGGCAACAGTCCGGTACAATGCCTGACACAACAGACGGTCAACAGCCTGCTCCGCCAAACGGTACGGACGGTAGGCAGCCTACCCCTCCCGGAGAAATACAACAGAGTAGTTTGCAGAATAACAATCAGTCAATATAAAAAATGAGGGCTGTCACGCTAAGTGATTTGCCCTCATTTTATTTCAAACACGGTTATAATTTAATTACTCATTAATTCGGAAGAATACTTTTTCTTTAACCATTTTATTAATAAAAAAATAAGTATATCAACAACTATCATACCGAAAATACCGGTAATTATGCCCTTATTTTCAAAATCCTCCGCTATCTCATGAGCGTTATCAGGATTTACTCTTACGGTTATTGTATCTCCCTCGCCTGCGTTATGAAACGATTCCAATTTTATTTCCGATGTGTATTCCTGCGAGTTATAGGTATATTCGATCGTACCGTATCTCACAAACGAAGTGCTATTTATTGAGCTTTTCCTTCTGATGCCGTTTTCCTCTCTGACGAAAACCGAGGTTATCTTAGCTTCCACACTTACATAATCCTTATCGGCAATCGTATCAGCAACCACTTTTATAACAAATATCAATATAATAGCCGATACAACAGCAAACAAAACCCTTAATCCCATTAATACTTTCTTCGGTGATTTAATTCTGATAACCATATTTCATATTCCTTTCCAAAAAACGATTTTATCATCATGTAATACGCACATTTTACGTTGAAATCAGAATAATCCGTAAATGAAAACCATCCACATACTCAAATACCGAGTATGTGTATGATTTTCAAATTTGTTTTATGCTGTCCCGTCCTTGTTTTCCGAAATATCGAATATATCAGGTGACATCTGTTATTACTTTGCTACAATATTGACAAGCTTTCCTTTGACATAAATCTCTTTTACAATATTCTTTCCGTCAATAAAGCTCTGTACCTTTTCGCTCTGCTTAGCTTTCTCCAAGGCTCCGGTCTGATCTGTATCCGCATCTACGGTTATCTTGTCACGAACCTTACCGTTTACCTGTACAACTATCTCCACAGTAGATTCAATACATTTGCTTTCGTCATATTCGGGCCACTTCTGCTGAGCCGCAAAACCGTTTCCGAGCTTGCCCTTTTCCCACACTTCTTCCGCTACATGGGGTGCAAACGGACTGAGAAGTATTGTAAATATCCTCAGTTCCCCCTTTGTAACAGAGCCTGTATTATAAATTTCATTTATAAGCGTCATAAGAGCGGCAACCGCAGTATTGAATTTCAGTATCTCGATATCATCGCCGACCTTTTTTATCGTCCTGTTTATCGGTGTCTCAAGCTCGGGACGTATTCCCTCGTCGTCAGTCATAACATTGAGGAAATTATAAAATCTCTCAACAAGACGTCGGCATCCCTTTATGCTGTCTGAACTCCACGGTGCGGCATTTTCAAAATCGCCGAGGAACATTTCAAACAGACGCATTGTATCTGCACCGTATTCCTCTACTATTTCATCGGGATTAACAACATTTCCCCTTGCCTTTGACATTTTCTCGCCGTTTTCACCGAGAATCATACCGTGGCTTGTTCTTTTTGCATACGGCTCGGGTGTGGGTACAACACCGATATCATACAAAAACTTATGCCAGAAACGGCTGTAAAGCAAATGAAGTGTCGTATGCTCCATACCGCCGTTATACCAGTCAACAGGTGACCAATATTCAAGTGCTTCCTTTGAGGCAAGTGCCTTGTCGTTGTGCGGATCCATATATCTGAGGAAATACCACGAAGATCCCGCCCACTGCGGCATTGTATCCGTTTCCCTCTTGGCATCTCCGCCGCATTTCGGGCATTTTGTATTTACCCAATCTGTCATTTTCGCAAGCGGTGACTCTCCGGTATCGGTCGGCTCATATGATTCAACCTCCGGCAGTTCAAGCGGAAGCTCACTCTCGTCAATGGCGACCGCACCGCAGCACGGGCAATGAACAATCGGAATAGGCTCGCCCCAATAACGCTGACGTGCAAATACCCAATCACGGAGCTTATAATTAACCTTTGCCCTGCCTATGCCCTGTTCTTCAAGCTTTTCGGTTATTTTCTTCTTTGCTTCTTCAACACTGAGTCCGTCGAGGTAATCGGAATTTGTCAGTACTCCGGTTGCACAATCGGTAAATGCGGCTTTCTGTACATCCTCTCCGCCCTTTACTACCTCAATAATCGGAAGATTGAATTTCTTTGCAAAATCCCAGTCACGGGTATCATGTGCCGGAACAGCCATAATAGCACCTGTGCCATAGGAAACAAGAACATAGTCTGAAATGAATATAGGTATCTGCTTTCCGTTTACGGGATTTATTGCTTCAACACCGTCTATCCTTACACCTGTTTTATCCTTTGCGACCTCTGTACGCTCAAAATCAGACTTCTTAGCCGCCTCCGCCTGATACCTGCGTATCTCGTCCATATTACCTATGACACCGGAAAGCTTTTCTATAATCGGGTGTTCGGGAGAAATAACCATATAGGTAGCACCGAAAAGCGTATCGGGACGGGTTGTATATACCGTAAGGATATCACCTGTTGTAGTTTTGAAATCAACCTCTGCACCTGTGGAACGTCCTATCCAGTTTTTCTGCTGTGCCTTCACTCTGTCGGGATAATTGACAAGATCAAGGTCATTTATCAGTCTTTCCGCATATGCTGTAATTTTCAGCATCCACTGAGATTTTACCTTTCTTACAACCTCACTTCCGCAGCGTTCGCATACTCCGTCAACGACTTCTTCATTTGCAAGAACGCATTTACAGCCTGTACACCAGTTTACAGCCATTTCCTTTTTATATGCAAGACCGTGCTTGAAAAGCTGCAAGAATATCCACTGCGTCCATTTATAATAGGACGGGTCGGTCGTATTTATTTCCCTGCTCCAATCAAAGGAAATACCGAGTGACTGAAGCTGATTTTTAAAGCGTGCTATATTCTTCTTTGTAACTTCTTTCGGGTGTACATGATTTTTTATTGCAAAATTTTCGGTAGGAAGTCCGAAAGCATCCCAGCCTATCGGATACAGAACATTATATCCCTGCATCCTGCGTTTTCTTGCTACTATATCGAGTGCGGTATATGAACGCGGGTGTCCTACATGAAGTCCCTTTCCCGAAGGATAGGGAAATTCTATAAGAGCATAATACTTAGGTTTTGTCGAATTTGCCTCGGCATGATAAATACCTGCATCCTCCCATTTTTTCTGCCATACCGGCTCAATTTTTTTGTGGTCGTATCTCATTTCTGTCCTCTCCTTTATATTACCCCTTACTTTGCTGTCGGGAACAGCATTTCAAGCGGCATTTCTTCAATATCGGATATATCAATTTTTTCTCCGTCCTGCCATAGTCGTTCAAGGTCGTAATATTTACGTCCCTCGTCCGAAAATACATGAACAACAACATCAACATAATCAAGAAGTATCCATGAATCCGAGCGATAGCCCTCAATATGGCTCACGCTTATTCCCTCATTGTCAAGTCTGTATTCAACCTCGTCTGCAAGCGAACGGACATGGGTATTTGATGTACCCGTTGCTACGACAAAATAGTCCGCAATAGAGGAAATATCCCTAATTTTTATCACGCTTACGTCAAGACCCTTTAATCTTAGCAGTGCCTTGACAGCAAGTCTTGCTGTTTCCAAAGATGTCATTTTAACCCTCATTTCTGTTTATTTTTTTCGTTTGACTTTATAAATGCCAATTCATTATATCCCTCAAAGGTATCCGGTGCAATGGTAAGCTTTCTTTCGGCAAGATCCGCTATAGTAAATCCCATTCCCTCAAGGACTGCATTATCAAGCCCCCTGTCTGCGACCTTCCGCATTTTATCGACACCGTCATAATCCCTTTCTGCCGAGGTGAAATCGGCGACAAAGATAACCTTTTCAAGAAGGCTCATTCCTGCTCTTCCCGTAGTATGGTATCTTATCGCATTGATTATATCCTCATCATCAATTCCAAGCTCCACCTGAATAAAAGCACTTCCCGATATAGCGTGCCATAGCTTATGGCTTGATCTTTCAAGCTCGCTAAGCTCTATGCCTGCACGTGCAATAAGCTCCATTTGCTCCTGCTCGGAGGTTTCCTTTGTCGCATCATGCAGTATCCCCGCTATCTCAGCCTTTTCTACATCCGCACCGTATTTTTCCGCAAGACGCACAGCCTCTTTTGCAACGTTTTTTGAGTGCTTGAAGCGTGCACCCTTCATACGTCTGCTTATTATTTCCTCATAATCCTTAACAGTCATCAAATCACTTCCGACAATCAACTTTTTTATCAACACAAACTATTATACCAGTATATTCCGTCCGTTTCAAGCACAACGAAATTTTTTTAGTGCAGACCGACCTATCTGACATGGTAATTACTGCTCATGCCGAATGATAAAGCCAAACATATTGAACTGAAATCATCAACATTTTCTCCGCTGTTACGCATCTGTTCAACAATATTACATATTGAACTCATACTTACAAACGTCATGTAAATGCCGTTCGGTTCACTGAACAATCCGCTTTCCAGTACTCTGAAAATTGAATCCTTTATCATACTGTATGAATAAATCTGCGTTTTGTAAAATTCTTCTTTTAATCCTCCGCTGCCATAATTTATGGCTACAATATCCTGCGAGCTTATTTCAAAAATATCTTCCGCACAAATTTCGGGTATAAACAAATAAAGCTCATCCGAAAGGTCGGCATCCTTGATCAGTTTTTGGAGCCGCTGTAAATCATACACATCATAATCATTTTTCTTATAGCACTTCTCCGCCAGCTTACAGGCAATAACCACCTTATCATAAATATCATTTTCGGTGTACGGGTACGGAATAGTTGTTTCCTCCTCCTGTTTCAGAATAACAAACTGCTTTTCGGATTTAAACGATTTATTATTCCAGCCCTTTGCTATTTCCTCTACCGACTTGCCGAGTTCTTCACATTTAAGATTATTTATCCTGACTTCTCCCACCGTTTCTCCGGCACCGGTATTTGCGGCATATATCTTTACATAGCAAAGCTTCTGATTGCCTATTCTTTTTGCAATATCATCTTTGAGAATTTCCCAGTATTTGTAAGCACCCGAATCCTCCCTGTCTTCCTCAGAAGCCATTCCGCATATATTTCCGATATATGCCTTCCATTTATGAGTATTTCCAAGAAATTTACTTTCAAGACTTTCGGGGTTCTCACCCGTGCAAAATTTTATCAAAGCATCCATAAGCCCGAATATAAAGCTTCCATCTGCCATTCCCAGTGCAGCATTGGCATCCGAACCCATTCCCACACATATCTCGGACATTCCCATGTCCCACAAGGGGGAATCAACCCGATATCCGAGGGAAACCATCTTCTCATCTATGCTTAATATCTGCGGTTCCACACTGAAATCAAAATCAGGAATAACAAGTTTATTTTTACTTCTGTAAGCTTTATATTCACTAAAGTAACGTACATGATTATCAATGATTTTATCAATAATTATATCATAATTTTCATTTTTTCTCTCCATTATAATTTTATCCTTTCTCATTTATTTTACCGATACAGTTTGTTTTTCCCGATATAATTTTCCACTGCCTTCGGTACAAGACCGGATATTCTCCTGCCCTCTCTGATTTTTCGCCTTATCTCTGTTGAAGATACGGTCATGACAGATATATCAAGTATCTCGGTTTTTGCACCCTGTTCTTTCAGATATTCAGCCTGCTTATGCAGTGCTTCAATACTCTCACCCTCCCTCGGTACTGTGCAAATCACGGCAAGTCGGAAAATTATTTCGGGATGCATCCATGTGTGAACAGACATAAACATATCAGCACCTGTAATAAGAAAAAACTCATCTTCCTCATACTTTTCCGACAATTCCTCAAGCGTTCTGTATGTGTAGCTTGCACCCTGCCTTTTTATCTCTATATCGCTTATCTCTGCTTTTTCGTTACCCTCGAAGGCAAGTCTGCACATTTCAAGCCTTTGCTCAGGTGTAACGGAATTATCCTTTTCCTTAAACGGTGAAACATACGCCGGAATTATAATCGCCCTGTCAAGTCCTAAGTTATCCGTAAAAGTATTAACAAGCTGTATGTGACCGTTATGAATGGGATTGAAGCTCCCACCGAATATTGCAGTTTTCATTATCAGTAACCTCGGATAATTTCAATATGAAATCATTTTTTACGTTTTCTTTTTGCCGATGGCAATTCTATCTTCGGTTCCTTTGTATTTCGTCTGAAAAGAACAAATTTTGAGCCGATAATCTGAACAACATCACTCTGCGTTTCGGCAGCAATCTGCTCCGCAGCTTCCCTCGGAGAAATATCCGCCGTTTCAAGCACCTTTCCCTTTATAAGCTCACGTGCGGTCAGGGCATCATCAGCCTGTTTGATTATCTGCCCACTCATTCCGCCCTTTCCGAGCATAAGTATTGTGTCTTCATTTGTTGCAAGCGAGCGAAGAAACGCCCTTTGTTTACTTGTAAGCATTTATTACTCCCCTTATTTTTCGCTGAATTTCTTTAAAAGCTGTTCACTAAGGCTTCGCAAAGCCCTTCCTCTGTGACTCATAGCGTCCTTTTGATTATCCGTAAGCTCGGCAAAGGTTTTATTACCCTCCACAAAGAAAATCGGGTCATAACCAAAGCCGTTTGTTCCTCTCGGAGCATAGCCTATATAGCCATCACATTTGCCGAATGCAAATATTTTCTCTCCATCGGGAAAACAACAGCATATCACACATTCAAAATGTGCACTTCTGTCTGTTTTTCCGGAATCCGCAAGCTCCTTTGTAAGCTTACCGATTTTTCCCTCGTCGGTATCGGCATACCGTGCGGAATATACCCCCGGTCTGCCGCCGAGTGCATCCACTGTCAGCCCCGAATCATCGGCAATTGCAGGCATACCTGTCTTTTTCATTGCAGCCGTTGCCTTGATCTCCGCATTTTCCTTGAATGTTTCACCTGTTTCCTCAACATCGTCAAGCTCAATATTAATCTCGGCTGCGGTCACGGCATTTATGCCGAGCGGCTTGAGCATTCTTTTCAGTTCTTCTGTCTTTTTTTCATTATTTGAGGCAATTACAAAAGTCATATTATTTCCCTCTTTCCAAAAATATCCGTAAGCCTATTGACAGATCAATCAGTATCTCCCTTTTTCCATCTCTCGAGCCAATCGTCATCATCATTCTGTTCGGTCGGCTCCGTACTCCAATTATATTTCTGCTTTGCTCTGTTTCTTCTTTCCTCGGAACGTTTCTTCTGTTCTTCCCTTCTACGCTTGGTTTCAGCCTCGGCTTCTGCACGGGCAGCCTCCTTTTCTTCCTCTGTTTTCTCCCCTTTTTCAAGCTCGGCTTGCCTTTCCGCCTCTGCCTCGGCGTCAATCTGTGCCCATATATCGGCAGTTGCGGGTACGGATTTTTCTTCCGCATTTTCTATATCTTCCTGTTTTGTATCTTCCGCTTCCCGACCTGCTTCCTCGATTGCTTCCTTCATATCATCATCACTGAACAATGCCCTTGCAAATTCTTTCGGGTCAAACGGCTGCAAATCATCAATCTGCTCTCCGACTCCGATATATTTTACGGGAACATTAAGTTCCTCTCTTATAGCAAGGACAACTCCGCCCTTTGCCGTGCCGTCAAGCTTTGTAAGTACTATGCCGGTTATTCCTGCGGCATTTTTAAATTCCTTCGTCTGATTAACAGCATTCTGTCCGGTTGTTGCATCAAGCACAAGAAGTACCTCTTTGGCAGCATCCGGAAGTTCCCTGTCTATAATCCTGTTGATTTTTGCAAGCTCGTCCATAAGATTTTTCTTATTGTGGAGTCTGCCCGCCGTATCAGCTATAATTATATCACTTCCCCTTGCCTTTGCCGAGGATATTGCGTCGAATACAACTGCCGCCGGATCCGAACCCTCATTCTGCCTTATAATATCCGCTCCGCTTCTGTCCGCCCATATTTTAAGCTGATCTATTGCGGCGGCACGGAATGTATCGGCGGCGGCAAGAGTAACTCTCTTTCCCTCACGGACAAAACCCGCCGCAAGCTTGCCTATTGTTGTTGTTTTTCCGACACCGTTTACTCCTATTACAAGTATTATTGACGGTTTGGTGCTTATATCAAGCGTATTGCCGCCCTCAAGCATTTCGGTTATTACATCCTCAAGCAGTCTGCGTATTTCCGTCGGATCCGTTATACCATCACTTTTAACACGCTTTCTCAGCTCGTCGCATATTTTTTCGGCAGTATACATACCGACGTCACCCATTACAAGCAGTTCTTCAAGCTCCTCAAAAAGCTCATCGTCAATTTTTGTAAAGGACTTGAGAAGCTTATCAATTCTCCCGAAAAGTGCGTCACGGGTTTTTCTGAGTCCGTTTTTAATTTTTTCAAACAATCCCATAATCAATTCCTCCAATCCGATTCTTTCTGTATACAAAGGAAAGTATGCGGTATTTTATGCTTTCATTCCAAGCTTTTGTTCTATTTCGCTTGCCTTAAGCTCAAGAAGCTTTGATATTCCCTGATCCTGCATTGTAACACCATACAGAACATCAGCTTCCTCCATAGTACCACGTCTGTGGGTAATACATATAAACTGAGTTTTATCATTCATCCTGCGTAAATATTCCGCAAATCGGTATACATTAACATCATCAAGTGCGGCCTCTATCTCATCCATCACACAAAACGGTGCCGGTCTTACCTTCATTATGGCAAAATATAACGCTATTGCGACAAGTGCCTTTTCTCCTCCGGAAAGCAGTTCTATGTGCGACACTATTTTCCCCGGCGGTTCAACGGATATTTCTATTCCCGTGGTAAGGACATTTTCCGGATCAGATAATGAAAGGGACGCCTTTCCTCCTCCGAAAAGTTCTACAAAGGTTTCGGAAAAATTCTTATTTATCTGATTGAACCTGTCGATAAATATTTCCCTCATCTGCTTTGTAAGGTCATTTATAAGGTGCAGAAGCTCATTTCTTGATTTTTCCACATCACCTGTCTGAACGCTGAGAAATTCATAACGCTCACTTACCTCCTTATATTCCTCTATTGCGGAAACATTGACAGTACCTAAGGACTTGATTTTCTGTTTGAGTTCGTTAAGTCTTCGCTGAGCCTTTGACGGGTCATCAATCTTCACCGCAGTTTCCTCAGCCTCACGTCTGGTAAGGTTATATTCCTCCCAAAGCTTATTTACCGTATCGTCATATTGCTTTTGAAGATTTACACGTCTTTCCTCAAGTCTTGCAATTTCACCGCTTACAGCTTCTCTTTCCGTCTGCTTTTCACGCTCTTTTTGCCTTAGCTGCACGGATTTCTGTTCAAACATAAGTTTCTCGGATGTAAAAGACTCAATCCCGCTTCTCTTATCCGAGGCAATTTTCTTAAGCTCATCAGCCTCATTTTCAAGTTTCTCTATTCTTTCCAGCAATTCCTTGTTTTTTTCTCCGAGTGCAGTGATTTCCGCCTTATCCGAAATTATCCTGTCCTCAGCTGTATTTTTTCTTGAAAGTGCATTTTCTATCTCCAACCTTGCGGCTGCTATATCTTTTTCGGTCGTAAGTATTCCAAGCTTTATCTGCTGCAGCCTTTCGCTGAGGTCTTCCCTTTTTCTCACAAGCTCATCCTTTGAGCCTGTAAGTGAGCTTGCCCTTTCCTCGTTTTCGGAAATTTTCTTTTGGTAGGCATCAAGCTTATTTCTCGCTCTTTCCATTGCATTTGTAAGCTCATTCATTTTTGATACCGAGTTTTCTCTCTCTTTTTTAGCTTCCCCAAGAGCTGCCCTTGTAGAGTCAAGCTCGGTCTGTCTGCTCCTTATTTCGGCTTCAAGCTTTATTTTATCCCCCTGGGAGATCGAAAGCTGTTCGGACAGCTCATCTGACTTTTTCTCAAGCTGTTCTATAACCTCAGCTTCAGCTTTAAGCCTTGCCGAAAGTTCGTCCGCCTGTTTTAAGGTCTGTGCAGACTGCTTTTTAAGCTTTTCTATTTCCCCGGCTCTGCCTAAAAGTCCCGCATTCTTCAAAAGTGAACCGCCTGTCAGGGAACCTCCCGCATTAACCACCTGACCGTCAAGCGTTACTATACGGAAACGATATCCGTATTTTTTTGCAATATCCACAGCCCTGTCGAGGTTATCCGCAACGACCGTTCTTCCGAGGAGATTCAGAAGTATGCCCCTGTAACAATCATCACAGGTACAAAGCTCTGCGGCAATACCTACAAAACCCTCACAGACCTCAAGTCCCGATTCGCTCAGTTCTCTGCCCTTTATTGAGGACATAGGGAGAAATGTAGCACGTCCACCGTCATGCTGCTTCAGGTATGCTATAGCTCTTTTTGCATCGCTGTCATTTTCTGTTACGATATTCTGCATTGCCGCACCGAGTGCAATTTCTATTGCCGTATTATACTCGGGTCGGGTCTTTATTACTCTTGAAACGGGACCGCATATTCCGCTGAGTGTACCCTTTTTCGCTTCACGCATTATTATCTTGACACTGTGTGCAAAGCCCTCAAGGTTTCTTTCCAGATCCTCAAGCATCCTTGCCTTTCCCAATATCTGCTGTGCAGACAGATACATCTTATCGGTCTTTTCCTTGAGTTCCGCATATTCTCCACGCTTTGCGGTTATTTTCTCCTGAACCTTATCCCTGTCCCTCAGAATATCTGCGGCATTGTTTTCGCAGTCCGTTTTCATTTCCCCATAATCGGAAATTATATTTTCAAGTGTTGCTATCTGTGAATTTTTTGCCTTTATTGTATTTTCCAGTACTTCGGTACGCTCCGTAAGCTCGTTTATCGATGAGGATGAGGTCATATACTCAATTTTTGCATCCGATGCCTTTCCCGCAAGCTCGGCAAGCTCCGAATTTATCTGAGCAATTTTATCCGCCGAAGCAGTTTCGCCTGTTTTAAGCTTTAAAAGCTCCTCCGTATATTTCTTTTCCTCGATCCTTTGCTGTGATAATGCAGTGTTAAGCTCCGCAGTTTTCTTATTTCTTTCTTCTATCTCAGACTTAAGCTCTTCGCCGGATTTTGAAAGCTCCGCTATATCATTCCGTATCCTTTCCGCTGTTTCCTCATTATGTCTGATATCATTTCTGAGGACATTGGCTTCCGAACGCTTCTCTGAAGATTTTTCCTCTTTTTCCGATATATTTTGTCTCAGTTCCTCAATTTTTATCGTAAGACCGTTTTGTTTGCTGTAGCTTTCCTCTATTTCCTTTGCTATTGTCTCAATTGCACCCTCAATGTCATTATACTGTGCATTTGCAACAGCAAGTTTATCCTCCTGCTCCCTTACCGCTGCCGCTGATTTATCGAGCGTACGCAGCCATAAAGCAATTTCAAGTCCGCGTTTTTCCTCATCATATGCTATAAACGACTTTGCCTTTTCGGATTGTATCCTCAGCGGTTCAACTCTGCCCTCAAGCTCCGAAAGAATATCTCTGAGACGAACAAGGTTTTCCTCCGCTTTCGCAAGTCTGCGTTCCGCTTCCGATTTTTTGTATCGGAATTTTGAAATACCTGCCGCTTCCTCAAAAATTTCTCTCCTGTCCTCACCCTTAGTTGCAACGACAGAATCAATTTTTCCCTGTCCTATCATGGAATACCCATCGCGGCCCAGTCCGGTATCCATAAATAATTCATGTATATCCTGAAGCCTTACTGCCGTATTATTTATAAGATATTCACTGTTCCCCGAACGGTAATATCTTCTTGTTATCGCTACTTCGTCGCCGTCATATTGAAGCTGTCTGTCTCTATTTTCAAATGAAAGAGTTACCTGTGCATAGCCTGTCTTTTTTCTCTGCTTTGTTCCGTTAAAAATGACATCCTCCATTTTGGAACAGCGGAGCGTCTTAGCCGACTGCTCACCGAGCACCCAACGTATGGCATCACTTATATTGCTTTTTCCGCTTCCGTTCGGACCGACTACTGCGGTAATTCCCTCGGTAAAATTCAATTTTGTCTTATCGGGAAAAGTTTTAAACCCCTGTAACTCCAATGCCTTTAATCGCACTTTCTCACCCTATATCCTTAATTTTAATTTCATACCTGCCGAGCAGGCTGTCCTGTTTCACCTTTGCCGTAATACCAATATCGGCAAGTGCCTTGATATTACTCCTGTTATTTCCTATAAATTTTGAAACGGAACCGGGGTTTACAAAAAACTCAATTGTCCCGCCTGTAATTTTATTTTCATTAAGAAGCTCTACCGCATTATTATACATTATTCTGCTCTCACAAAGCTCGCGGAATGACGGATGAAATGCCCCTCCGATCATTCCCTCACGCAGACTCGGACTGTCATGCAGACCGAGACGGATAACGGAAATATTCCTGTCCTCAAAGTAAAGCAGTAATTCCGCACAGAGGGAAACGGCTGATTCAAGCTCCTGCGGCTTATACATACCGCTCATATACAAATCATACAGTTCCGTATTTTTCATAACCACGGTAGGGTATATACGCATTGTTGTCGGTTTCAGTTCTGCAAGCCTTTCTGCCGTTGCAATATCCGTATTCCTGTCGCTGCCGTAAAGCCCTGTCATCATCTGCAAGCCAAGCTCAAAATCATATTCATGTATAAGCCCGGATGCCGTCAATACATCCTCCGCAGTGTGTCCCCGCTTATTCAGCATAAGCACCCTGTCATCCATACTTTGTGCCCCAAGCTCTATTGATGTAACACCGCTATCTTTCAGGATATCCAAAATTTCCCTGTTGATTGCATCGGGACGTGTAGACAGCCTTATGCCGTAAAACTCACCGCTTTTTACAAACGGTGTTGCAGCACTCAGAAGCTCTTTCATATACTCCCTGTCAATCGCCGTAAAGCTCCCCCCGAAAAACGCAATCTCTGCATTCCGGGTTTTCTCTCCAAGACTTCTGCGGGCAATCTCTACAGCTTCAAGCACATCATTACCATGCGGCTGACTGCTCTGTCCCGTTATCCTTTTCTGATTACAGAATGTACATTGATGCGGGCAGCCGTTATGAGGCACAAATATAGCAACATTTGAATGTTTCAGACCTTTTCACCTCTTTAATAAGCAATACAAAACGTTATGTCAATATCCCATAAGCTTCAATGCTTCCCTTGCCGCCTGCTGCTCCGCTTCTTTCTTACTTCTTCCGCCGCCTTTGCCTATAACATTGTTGTTAAGATGTACCTCAACGGAAAAATGCTTATCATGGTCGGGACCTTCCTCACCCACAAGGACATATTCCAGATGCTCCTCCGGATTTTTCTGAATTATTTCCTGTAGTGTAGTTTTATAATCCTTAAAAGCTTTCGGCTTCTGATTTTTTATTTCAGGTTCAACGAACCTCAGAATGAATTTTCTTGCTTCATCCATTCCGCCATCGAGGTAAATTGACGCAATTATCGCCTCGAAGGCATCCGCAAGAATTGAGGGTCTTTCGTGACCCTTGAGGTTTCTTTCACCCTTTGAAAGTCTTAAGTAATTACCGACGCCAAGCTCTGCCGAAAAGCGGCAAAGACTTTTTTCACATACCAGAGATGCACGCAGCTTACTTAAATCACCTTCGGGAAGCTTCGGGCAATTTCTGTAAATATAATCCGATACAACTATACTCAGAACGGAATCACCGAGAAATTCAAGACGTTCGTTGCTTTTTGCTCCGTTCCTTGCCTCATTTGCATAGGATGAATGTGTCAGAGCATTTTCAAGATATGATATATTTTTATAGGTATATCCTATTGCTTTTTCAAGTTCTTTCATTTCTTACTCCTCTTTTATTTTAATTTCCGAAATCTTCTTTTCCATTATCTCTATTGCTCCCGAAGAAGCAAAATCCGCCGCCGCTCTTATTACGGCTGAAACGGCGACATCATTGGCACTTCCGTGTGTTTTAAGCACGGGCTTTCTTACACCCATAACAACCGCTCCGCCGTATCGGTTATAGTCAAAATATTTCTTAAGCTCGTTCATTTCTTTCTTTACAAGAAGTGCGGCAAGCTTTGTACGCAAATTCTTATAGAATACTCCTTTTATTTTTCCGAAAAGCTCCTTTGCGGCACCCTCATACATTTTGGCTATTATATTTCCCGTAAAACCGTCCGCAACAACAACATCCGCAATACCGCCCGGAATATCCCTTGCCTCTATATTTCCGATAAAATTGATGTCTGCCTCTCTGAGCAGCTTGAATGCTTCATGCCTGAGAGCATCACCCTTATGATCCTCTGTTCCTACATTCGCAAGACCTACCCTCGGATTTTTAACCCCGAGAATACTTTCCATATATACAGAACCCATTATACCGTATTTTCTCAGAGTTTCTGCCATGACATTGACATAAGCTCCTCCGTCTATAAGTATAAACGGTCCCTTTGAGGTCGGCATTATCGGTGCAAAGGCTATACGCTCTATACCGTTTATTTCCTTGACATATCGGTGTGAGCCTAAAACCAATGCTCCGCTGTTTCCCGCACTTACAAATGCATCCGCTTTTCCGCCGGCCACAAGACGGAGTCCCTCTGCCATAGAACTGTTCTTCTTTCCCCTGAATACCTCTCTCGGGTCGTCCTCCATAGTTATCGCACTTTCCGCTTCAAATATGTCAAATGCAGAAATATCAAGTCCGTTATTTTCTGCACATTTTTCTATTTCGGCCTTATTTCCGACCATCGCAACTTCCGCATCAGGATTTTCCTTTAATGAAAGAATACATCCCTTGATAATCTCAAGCGGTGCATTATCCCCTCCGAATGCATCAACCAATATTTTCACAAAACCAACCCCTCAATAATAAAACTCCTGCCAAATACCCGATTATATATTTTCAAGTATACCGTTAAGACATTCAAGTGACCTTTTTGCATATTCCCCCGCTCTTTCCTTCTTATCCCTTATATGTTTTTCAAGCGGAGGAAGTATCCCAAAATTTGCACCCATCGGCTGAAAATCCTTTGCCTGAGAATTTGCTATATAATCACTCAATGCACCTATCATCGTTACCCTCGGAAGAATTACCGATTCTCTTTTTTCGATCCGTCTTACCGCATTTATTCCGGCAACAAGACCCGAAGCTGCCGATTCCATATACCCTTCAACCCCTGTCATCTGACCGGCAAAAAACATATCAGGATTTTCCCTCACCGAAAAATCCGCATTGAGTATTTTCGGAGAATCAAGAAATGTATTCCTGTGCATCACACCGTAGCGGACATATTCCGCATTTTTCAGTGCCGGTATCATACCGAAAACTCTTTTCTGTTCGGGAAATTTAAGATTTGTCTGGAAACCCACAAGGTTATACATACTTTTTTCCGAATTTTCCGTTCTGAGCTGTAAAACCGCCCACGGTCTGTGTCCCGTCCTCGGGTCACGCAGACCTACAGGCTTCATCGGTCCGAAACGCAGTGTATCAAGTCCTCTTTGTGCAAGTATCTCAACCGGCATACATCCCTCATAAACCTTGGGATTCATAACATCAACATCATGTCTCGGCACCCTTTCGGCAGTCACCAGAGCGGTATGGAATAACTCATACTGTTCTTTATTCATGGGACAGTTAATATATGCATCGTCCTCTCCCCTGTCATATCGTGAAGCTGTGAATGCATCATCCATATCTATGCTTTCCGCTGTTATCACCGGTGCGGCAGCATCAAAAAAATGAAGTTCTCCGCCGAAAAGCTTATTTATTTTTTCCGCAAGAGCATCACTTGTAAGCGGACCTGTCGCAACAACCGTAACGGCATCCCCGGGAAGTTCCGTAATTTCACATTCTGTAACCCTGATAAGCGGATGATTTTTTATTTTTTCCGTAACTCCCTTAGAAAACATATCCCTGTCGACAGCAAGTGCACCGCCTGCGGGAACGGTACATCTGTCGGCAACACTCATCAGCAATGAGCCGAGCATTCGCATTTCATGTTTCAAAAGACCTGCCGCACTTTCAATTCTCGCTGCTTTCAGGGAGTTTGAGCATACAAGCTCACAGAAATTATCGCTTTTATGTGCCGGTGTTTTCTTATACGGCTTCATTTCATAGAGCCGCACATTAATTCCTCTTTCGGCAATCTGCCATGCGGCCTCACAGCCTGCAAGACCTGCACCGAAAACATTTATATACATTCTGACACCTCAAATTATAAATCAAAAATATACTCCTCTTAATTTTAGCACAATTTACCGATAATATCAATAAGCAAAAATCATATTGCGACACATATTGTATGATAAATATATACATAGCAATTGACACGCAATATTTTTTTTGATACAATTTAATTGAAAACCATGCTTTCTTCAGGCGGAGGGTCTCCCTCTTTGATTACATTTATACAGGACAGGGTGTTATTAATGGACATAAAATTCAAATTTCTCAGCCTGCTTTGTGCTGTTTCGCTTCTGATACCCTTTATTTTCTCAGAATCCCGCAGTAATGCGGATATAGCCGATAAAAGCACAACAAGCAGCTCATATTCATACACCGGCAAAACGTCGGCTACTGCTGTGCCTGTTGAGGACTTGCAGCAATCGGGTAATCCGGGTTATACTCCCCGATATGATTACGGTACCCAAAGCAACAGATTTCATTATCTTAATGTCTACAATATAATGATGAATAAAAATAATGTTACTGTCTCTCCCGTAGAAATGTACAGTGATTTTACGGACGGTCCTGACTATCGCAGACAATTTTATGTTCACTGTCGGATTTATAACGGATATGACTATGAAATTTCAGATATAACAGTTGACTGGATGGAAATACATTCGGGTGATACATCAATTTTATATAAATCAAATATAAAATGTGAGAATCTCACTATACAACCACATCAGAGTGCCATATACACCTTTACTTTCGATTATGTTGATATTCCCTACTCCGTAGACCTGAGTGTTGTTGAGTATGAAATATACTCTCATGCCGATGTACACAGAACCGAAGAAGAATCGGAAAACGGGGCATCAATACGTAATCACCTCACTCCGGATCCGAGAAATATCTACATCAACAACTCAAAATCCAATTCCGAAAATTCAATAAATCTGTCTGTAAAAAAAGCATATTATAAGGATGATGAGCTGATTTTAGACTGTAGTATGTATAACGGTTATAATTTTGATGTAAATAATATTCTTTTGAACTGGGCAAATCTATATTCAAACGGCAAACTTATCGCACAAGGTAATATCGGAATGATTTATAATGACAATATAAAAGAACACAGAAGTGTAAATTTTACAATCAAATTTGACTATGATTTGCTTGTCCGATATAATGCGGAGCTAATCGAACCATATTTCAGCTACTACTATTCATACAGCTATTAAAATAAAACAGACTGTAAACGGCAGAGGGCGTATCCCCCCGATACGCCCTCTGAGATATTAAGAAAGAAATAAACCGTTCACTCCAAAACGGATATATCCGAACTGACTTGTTCTTTTGATGGTTATATTATATTATTCAATCAAGAACAGAAAATGGCTCAAAAGTAAACAATCTGTTAAGAAAATCATACAAAAAAATGGCGGGATGACAGATATATCCTAAAAATAGTCCGAGTGACATACTCCCCCACCTATAGAGGTGGGGGCTTCTCGCTCAAGTATGGTAACCCATACAGTATCAACGAGCTAACCCCGTGTGTCCCACGGTTCTTGTTTTGACTTTATGCTAACGCTATTTTCATACCTTCATTTCGTATGTTTATAGCGGCATTTACATCTCTGTTATGATGTGTCTTACAGTAAGGGCAAGTCCATTCTCTGACAGATAAGTCTTTTGTTTCAAAAGAACTCATAATTTTATGTAATACTTGATTTATTCAATACAATAGGGTATAATTATACTAGAATACACGTTGAAAGAGGTAAAAACCGATGTATAATGATTTAATGGACAGTATAGGCTTTGTAGGAAAATATGACAGTGTAATATCCACCGCCATGATGGATGAGCTTAAAAGGCAGCAGCAGAATCTTGAGCTTATCGCTTCGGAAAATATAGTTTCTCCGGCGGTAATGGCTGCTATGGGTTCGGTTCTGACTAATAAGTATGCAGAAGGATACCCGGGAAAAAGATATTACGGCGGATGTCAGTATGTTGATGTTGTAGAGCAGGTAGCCATAGACCGTGCCTGCGTGCTCTTTGGCTCCAAGTTCGCAAATGTACAGCCGCACTCCGGGGCACAGGCTAATACGGCGGTATATTTTTCGGTGCTCAAGCCCGGTGATACCGTAATGGGTATGACACTTTCCGAGGGAGGACATCTTACTCATGGCTCACCTGTGAATATTTCGGGAAAATATTATAACTTTGTTTCCTACGGAGTGGATCCGGTAACGCATAGAATTGATTACGATAAGGTATATGAAATTGCAATGGAAAACAAACCGAGACTTATCGTCTGCGGTGCATCGGCTTATCCGAGAATTATAGATTTCAAGCGTTTCAGAGAGATTGCGGACGAATGCGGAGCATACCTGATGGTCGATATGGCTCATATTGCCGGACTTGTTGCAGCAGGTGTACATCCGAGTCCCGTTCCCTATGCTCATTTCACAACAACAACAACACACAAGACGCTCAGAGGTCCGAGAGGCGGCATGATTCTTACGAATGACGAGGAGCTTGCAAAGGGAATAAACAAGGCTGTTTTCCCCGGAACACAGGGCGGTCCGCTTATGCATGTCATAGCTGCAAAAGCTGTCTGCTTCGGAGAGGCTCTTAAACCCGAATTTAAGACCTACGGCGAAAATATCGTAAAAAATGCACAAGCTCTTGCTCAGGGACTTATAAACAGAGGAAACAAGCTTGTTTCGGGCGGAACAGATAATCATGTTATGCTTCTTGACCTTACAGACAGTGAGGTTACAGGTAAGGAGCTTGAACATCGACTTGATGCTGTACGCATAACCGCAAACAAAAACACTGTACCGAATGAAAAGAGAAGTCCGTTTGTAACAAGCGGTGTACGTCTTGGTACTCCGGCAGTTACAACAAGAGGTCTTGGTGTTGCCGAGATGGATAAGATTGCGGAATTCATAACGCTTGCACTCAATGATTTTGAAAACAGTGCCGAGTCCATAAGAGCAGGTGTTGATGAGATCTGCAAAAATTTCCCGCTTTATTAATATACAAACAAGTTATGATTCAGATGCTTAGACTTCCATATCTAAACATCTGAATTTCATATATGTGTAAAGGGGGTGCCAGTAATGGTTCATTGTAATATTATAAAAGACTTTATCCCACAATATGTTAAAGGAACATTGAGTGAGGAATCAAAGGATTTTATTAATAACCATTTGAGTGAATGTCCCGAGTGTAAAAAATTATTTAACAGTAAAAATTTAAATAAAACGCAAAATTGTACGGATAGTTTATCGGAAAATATTAAAAAGGAACGCAAAAAAATCATATTACGATTTTCCATTTCTATAGTTGCTGTCATAATTGTTCTTTTTGCTGTATTTGGGTATTCTTTTGGTGTTAAGGGAAACACATGGTTTGCAGAAATAACAACGGAGTCTAATGAAGTTTATGAAAATCATCCGGAGATGAATGAAATAGAAGCCGCTTCAAAAGCTATAGTTGAACATTTCCGCAATAATTATGGCGGCTGCGTATTATTAAGCGTGGAATACAAAGCTGATGATGATTACGATCCTCTTAACAAACAAATCGGTTTTTACGTTCGTTACTATAATCCGAATGGTAATAAATACGGTTCCGGATTCAAATATAATGCTTATTACTGGTATGTTGAATATAATAAAGAAAACGATGAATGGCAGTACGGCGGCAGTGTACCTTGATAAAATCAGGACTGTAGTATAGCGTATAAACTACGCAAGCTACAGTCCTTATATTTTTTTGATTATCGCTGTATAAAGAAGTTGTGATCTCATATGACAGCCGTAAATATAATATCATTTTTCTTAGAAAATTTGTAACAAAATAACCCCTACTGCATCATATTATCGGAGGTGATAAAGTGCTGTCCGAGGAATTATACCGAGAAAACTACAATATAGTTTTCGGCTATTTGTTCCGTATGTGCAGGAACCATAGTATAGCCGAGGAACTTACAGCAGAAACATTTCTTAAAGCTTTCTCTAAATTTTCATCATATAAGGGAGGAGGAAAAATTTCTACCTGGTTATGCCAAATTGCAAAAAATGAATACTTGCAATATATCCGAAAACAAAAAAATACCGAAAATACGGATGATTTTGAAAATCTTCCTGATGACAGCAGTATTGCGGATATCATTCAGGATAAAGCCATGGCACTTGAAATACATAAATTGCTGCATAACCTCGAGGAGCCGTACAAGGAGGTTTTCATACTCAGAGTATTTGCAGAATTGAGCTTCAGGGATATTTCTGTAATCATGGAGAAAACGGAAACATGGGCAAGAGTTACATACTACCGTGCGAAGGTAAGAATTTTGGAAGGATTAGGTGAGAAAAATGACAAATAACTGCAATATTGTAAGAGATCTCATACCCCAATATGTTGAGGAACTGTTAAGTGATGATTCGAGGGAATTTGTTGATAAGCACTGCTCCGAATGTGGGGAATGCAAGAAAATTTTGGATGACGCCATGGTGGATATTCAAACCGGAAACGAAAAAAGACAGGAAGAAATTTGGAGTGAAATAGCTAAAAAACAAAAAAGAAAAAAAATTATGATTAAATCAGTAATAATATCCGCATCAGTCCTGCTTGTAATTACGGCAATATTTATATGTACTTTCATACTAAAAGGCAATACATGGTTTGTTAGTATAAATTTGAGTCAGGCAGACGAATATAAGACGAGTGCGGAATTATCGGCAGATACGACACATCCCGGAAAAGATGAGGTTAATGCGGCATCACAGGCAGTCATAAAATATTTTCAGAACAATTTCGGCGGAAGCATATTGCTTAGTCTGAAATATGACGAGGAATTAACCTCTGCTAATATGCCAAGTATTGTTTTTGAGGGCGATTATTTTATGTTGCAGGAACCTGTAGCCGGAGATATGAATAGAATGAAAAACAACTGGCACTGGTATGTCGAGTATAATAAGACAACCGAAGAATGGCTAATTGTCGGAAACGGATATGATTAATATTAAAAAAGCGGAACAGATTTACAGATGTTATAAACACCATAATCTGTTCCGTTATTTTTTAGTCTTATATAATAAAAAACTAATTACAATATATTTTTGGATATGGTCAGCGGTCGTGTATACTTTCTTTTGAGAAAATATATTATGCCTATAATTATCATAACGGCGGTGCCGACCGCAAGCTCAATTATAATCGAACGGAGATAACCAAAATCCGCAAAGCTTGCATTGGTTATCTGTATAGCCTCCGTTACGGCTATTCCGCCGCCCTCGTTCTCAATAAGTATCGCAGTTCCGGCTATAAGTGCCGCATATTCTGCGGCAAGGAAAACCAAAAACGAAATAATCCCGCATATTACCGCACTCAGCCTTGTTGCTCTTTTTCCCGTAACGACAAATCCGGCAAAGCACAATAATACAATAACACCGCCAAATATACCGTAAAGTGAAATAAACTGATAAAGAAGTATGTATATTGATGCTCCTAAAAAAGCGCCGAAAATCGCCCCTGCTATTCCGGCCGGCATATTCTGCTTTTTCTTCTCAAACATATCTCGCCTTTTTGCATATTGCCGCCTTTTTCTGACAATACACCTGTCGCATATCGGCATAAGGTTACGCCCGACAACATATAAGCCGGTTTTTTTATTTCTTGAGCAAACACCGCATATAGGTGTAAGTAAATCGCTTTTGCACAATTCCATTATAAATTTTGCAACCGACTTAAGATTTTCTCTGTCTATTTCCGAATCAACGGTCATCTTAACGGACAGAATTATTTTTTTATTCTTATATACAGCTTTTGTTATAAAACTCTTATTTTCCGCTGCAAAGCTCTTAAGTTTTCCCGAAACAGCACCAATATCGCTCGCAGCAGAATTGAGGGAAAGCAAATATCTTTTTTCCTTGCTGTTAAATTCTATCATCGTATGAAAACCCTCATAGCTGTTAAAAGCCGTTTGTGATTTACTGTTGTAACGGTAGCCTATTGTTATGAGAAATTCACGAAATTCACTTTCCGTCAATATATCACCACCTCAAAAAGTGTAAGAAACAATTATGTCAATTTTACAGAGCGATTTTTTACTTTACTTTCCTTTATTAAAGCTATTGCTGATGCTATTGATGTTGCAGCAAAGGTGATAATGCCGAAAATATTATTATATATCAAAGTTCCGGTGTACTCTGAATCCTGCATAAAGTACGGTATAATGTCAAGTGCATCACGGAATGTCACAGAAATTCCTTCCGCTGTCAAGGCATTGTACATATCTATACCGGCAGCAATATACATTCCCATGAAAAGGAAAATAAAGGAAATAATTATTGACAAAACAATACCGGCGGTGGAAATCTTTTTTCCCAACCATTTAAAGCCCATTACTCCTCCGAAACCGGCTACTAATCCGGCCATCCATCCTATTCTGCCCATTACGGAGAACAAAATCCATATCAAAGCTCCGCATATTCCGCCAAGTATGGCTCCGAGAACACCCATAGGATAATTCATCCGTATCGAGGAATCCGATAAAATATTTTCCACTACATCGTTTTGCAGTGTGCCGTAACATCCGGTACACAAGGCAGATACATTATTTTCAATGGAATATACATCGACATCACCATACCTGCCGCAGACCGAACAGCACGGAGTACATTCAAACTGATTTACACAGTACATAATAAAATTGACGGCGTCGTTTACACCCGGAGTAATATCCGAAGTGATCTGATAGCATATATGTATCTGTTTTCCCTCAAAAAAAGCGGTTTTCAGCATATTCTGTCTTTGAGAAGCAAATTGATGGAGTGCGGTTCTCAGGGGGTCAATCATGCCATCCTTGGCAGGTCTGCAGGCAGCAGTTACATTATACTCTTTGGAAGCCGGATTTACCCGTACTATAAATGCAATATTATTTATTTTCCTGTATGCCACAGCTGTAACGTCATCATATCCGAATCCCATCGCCTGAAGCTGCTCTCTATACTTAGCCATAATTTTACCTCCATCTGTTTTAATATATCGTTATAATTCATATCTGCAACGTTTCTTACGATAAATCCGCTATCGGTTATAACCTAAAATAAAGGGGTATAGAAAATTCATATACCCCTTTATTCGTGTTGTTTATTTTTCTTACCGGATTATTTGGATTTTACTTTCCAAAGCTCGGAAGCATACTCGAGTATTGTACGGTCGGAAGAGAACTTACCGCAGTTTGCAGTATTCTTAAGGCACTTATAACCGAATGCCCTTCTGTCCTTGTAATCGTTGTTTACCTTGATCTTCGTTTCAATATACTCGGGAAGATCTCTGAGTATGAAGTAATGGTCGGGCTTATGCCAGCTTGCACCCTTGAGGAGAGAATCATGAAGCTCCTTGAATGAGCCTTCGCCCTTCTTTCCGCCGTCTGTGAAACGACCGTCAATAAGGGTATCAATAACTCTCTTAATTTCCTCGTTCTCTTTATAAATCTTCTCGGGATCATAATTTTCTTTAAGCTCGTTAATTTCCTCAACTCTTGCACCGAAGATATATTCATTCTCTTCGCCTGCACATTCAGCTATTTCAATATTAGCACCATCATAGGTACCTATTGTAACTGCACCGTTAGCCATAAACTTCATGTTTGAGGTACCTGAAGCCTCTGTACCGGCTGTTGAGATCTGCTCGTGAATATCTGCTGCCGGAATAATCTTCTCAGCATAGGATACATTGTAGTTTGCTACGAATACGACCCTCATCTTCTGATTTACTTCGGGGTCATTATTTACAAGATTAGCTATCTCATTAATATATTTGATAACAGCTTTAGCTCTTGCATAGCCGGGAGCTGCCTTTGCACCGAAGATAAATGCAGTCGGTGTGAAATTCGGCAGCTTGCCTTCCTTAATACGGAAGTACAGTGCCATGATTGAGAAAGCATTCATAAGCTGTCTTTTGTACTCATGCAGACGCTTAACCTGAATATCAAACATGAAAGAGGGATCAATATAAACATGATCGTGCTTCTGAATGAAATCGGAAAGCTCTCTCTTTTTGATATACTTAATCTCATTGAACTTATCAATGGTTTTTTCATCGATATGATCCTCAAGCTTCTTGAGTTCGTCAAGATTGCGGATCCATTTCTTACCGATAAGATCCGTAATAAACTCGGAATACTCGGGGTTGCACAGTGCAAGCCAGCGACGCTGTGTTACACCGTTCGTCTTATTCTGGAAACGCTCCGGATAAAGCTCATACCACTCCTTGAGGGTTTCATCCTTGAGTATCTGTGTATGAATAGCGGCAACACCGTTTACATAGCTTGATACATATGTAGCCATACGTGCCATGTGTACAACATGACCGTCGTCTATTCTCATATTGTCAATCTTTTCCTGCTCAACGCCCTTATTCTTAAGCTCCGAAAGAAGTCTGTCGTTGATTTTTACGATTATATCATATACATCGGGGAGGATGCTTGTCATAAGCTTGATATCCCACTTTTCAAGAGCCTCCTGCATAACAGTATGGTTAGTATACGCAAATGTTCTCTGAGCAATATCAAATGCGGTATCGAAGCTGAGACCGTCATTTTGGAGAAGTCTGATAAGCTCGGGGATTGAAATTGTCGGGTGTGTATCATTGAGCTGTATAGCTGTTTCAACGGGGAACTGTGAATAATCGTTTCCGTGTCTTCTCTTATATCTCTTGATAATATCCTGAAGTGAAGCGGAGGAGAAGAAATACTGCTGCTTAAGCCTTAGCACCTTTCCGTCATAGCTGTTATCGTTCGGATAAAGAACCTTTGAGATATTCTCTGCATCATTCTTTTCCTTAACGGCCTCATCATACTTGCTGTCATTGAACTCAAGGAAATTGAAGTTATTGACAGCCTCTGCCTCCCACAGACGGAGAGTATTGATATTATCCGTGCCATATCCGATTATAGCCATATCATACGGCACAGCTTTTACTGTCTGATCGGCAAAGTTGATTGTAACGGTATCCTCAGTTCTTCTTACACACCACGGATCGCCGAAACGCTGCCAATCGTCAGCTACTTCAACCTGGAATCCGTCTATTATCTCCTGCTTGAACAAACCGTATTTATAGCGTATTCCGTAGCCGTCAAGCGGTACATCATGTGTAGCTGCGGAATCAAGGAAACAGGCGGCAAGTCTGCCGAGACCTCCGTTTCCGAGAGCGGCATCGTCGATTTCCTCAAACACATTGATATCTACACCTTTATCGGCGAGAAGCTTTGTTGTCTGCTCCAAAACTCCCAGGTTATACAGGTTGTTGTAAACCATACGACCCATAAGGAATTCTGCTGACAGATAATAAGCTCTTCTCTGATTTGCATGATTTCTCTTGCTCTCAGCCCATTTCTCCGAGATATCGCCCATGATTGCCTTGCCGAGTGCATCGTGAAGCTCTGCGGGTGAAAGCTCTCCGAGTTCTTTGCAATACTCGTTCTTTGCTGTAAGCACGAGGTTGTCGATAATGGCATTTTTCTTCATTTTTTTGTCATCCTCCAGCCTTCTGTAATTTTTGGACAAATTATAAAGTTTCTTCGCAAGTTTGGGAGTTGCGGCTCCTTTTTTCATTCTCCAGGTCCAGTTTCCGCCGAGGGTTGACGGTATGTTTATTCTTGCCTCGGATCCGAGTCCGAGGATATCCTGCATCTGAACTATTGCATAATCACTCACGCTTGAATAAGCCGTGCGGATAAAGCCCCAGTTATATCCCTCTGTTTTATCAAGGCGACAATATTCTTCGGCAAATGCAACATCCTTTTCGGATGCCTGGCTGAGCCAACCCATAATGGTATCGTTGTCATGCGTACCCGTATAGCATACGCTGTTGCTGGTATAATTATGGGGAAGATAATTGCTGTCTTCCTTGGAATCGAATGCAAATTCAAGAATTTTCATACCCGGATACCCGGATTCCTCAAGAAGCTTCTTTACGCCCGGTGTCTGAAGACCGAGATCCTCCGCAATAATCGGAATATCTCCCAGACGCTGCTTCATTTTTTCAAAGAATCTCATCTTGGGACCGTCTATCCACTCACCCTTGACGGCATCCTTTGCACCATAGGGTATAGCATAGAACTGATCGAATGCTCTGAAGTGGTCTATACGGGTAACATCAAACATTCTTGCTGCACCGGCTATTCTTCTTATCCACCAGTCAAAGCCTGTTTCCTCAAGATAGATCCAGTCATAAAGGGGATTTCCCCAAAGCTGTCCCGTTTCCGAGAAATAATCCGGCGGACAGCCCGCAACGCAAACAGGTTTGCGTTCGTCATCGAGCCAGAACACATCGGGATTTGCCCATGTATCGGCACTGTCCATTGCCACGTATATGGGCATATCTCCGAACAGCTTTATGCCGTTGTCATTGGCATATTCCTTAAGCTCAGCCCATTGCTTATAGAACATGAACTGCGTCCATTTCCAGAACATCACGTCCTCATAAAGCAACCTGAGATAGTAATCTATTGTATCGGGATTGCGGTATTTGATAAGCGGATCGGGCCATTCCGTCCATGCCTTATCGTCAAAGAATTTCTTGACCGACATATACAAGGCGTAATCTGTCAGCCAGCTGTTCTCATCCCTCATAAAATCCCAAAATTCCTGCTGATTCTTCTGCTTGAAAGCCTCATAAGCCTGTCTGAGAACATCAAATCTCACGTTGTATATTCTTTCATAATCAATATACTGTGCATTTGAACCCCAATCAATCTTTTTCAGCTCTTCACGAGTCAGCAAGCCGTCTTCGCAAAGCAGGTCAAGGTCTATCATATACGGATTTCCCGCATAGGTTGAAAACGACTGATACGGCGAATCACCGTAGCTTGTCGGACCTACCGGCAGCAGCTGCCAGTACGTCTGACCCGAAGCCTTGAGAAAGTCAATAAACTCATAGGCTGCCTTGCCCATTGTGCCTATTCCGTAAGGAGAAGGCAATGAAGTTATCGGCATTAATATGCCTGCACTTCTTGGCATAGATAAATCATCTCCGTTCTATTATATTATATTATTCTGCTTTTTTCCATCTACAGTTCGCATTTTACTCATACTTTTTACATTCGTCATATATTTTATCATAAAATTTAAATATAATCAATACTTTTGCACAATTTTTTAATGCAAAAAAACAAAAAAACTTACACCTTCTTTTTTCTTACTCATTTACCACATAAAAACCTGCCCGTAAATCCGACCGTAATACTAAAACAATCGGGACAAGCATAAACTATATTACAGAAGCTCCGCAATATCCTTTGCAATTCTGATCGCATTAACCGAAGCAAGCTCTCTTATCCTATTTCTGTCATTTTTTCCGTTTTCGGAAAAATTGAATTTATATGCCTTGCTTTCCTTTGCCGCGACTCCTATATACACAAGCCCCACAGGCTTTTCATCGCTCCCTCCTCCCGGACCTGCTATACCTGTAGTTGATATTCCTATATCCGCTTTGGAAATTCGTTTTATTCCCTCCGCCATCTCGATGGCAGTCTGCTCGCTGTATTCCGTATATTTATCAAGTGTTTCCTGTGATACTCCCAAGAGCTCATGCTTTATCCGGTTTGAATAAGAGCATACCCCGCATTCCATAACCTCTGAAGCTCCCGGTATACCGGTAATAATCTCGGATATCATTCCTCCTGTCAGACTTTCGGCAGAGGCTATTTTTAACCCCTTACCCTTCAACAGGTCAACGAGCTGCTTACTTATTTTTTCTTCCATAACATAACCTCCATTAATATATGTACTTATTTTATCATTTATTGAGTAAAAATACAATAATTTTGTTATAAATAACGAAATTAATCATTCCGGTGCATAGATATACGGTTGTTAATAATTTGTTAATAATTTAATTTTAAAATTTATACAGGATGGATTTACAGGACGGCTGTTCATAAAAATTCAGAAACGGAGGTATCCCCATGCTAAGAAATTTATCATTTGATGATGCTATACTTATAAACATAATACTTGCAGCCATATGGCATTTTGTTACTTATGCTCTATGCATATATATTGATACCGGCTTCTTTGATGCCTCTAAGAAATACTACCGGTCAAAAAAATGGGAAAATGAAGGAAAAATATACAACGACGTACTTAAAATAAACCGCTGGAAGGATCTTCTGCCGCAATTTGTCGGAAAGGACGGCTTTTCCAAAAGTCATCTCACGGATGTATCTGTTGAATATCTCGACGAATTTATAATGGAAACCTGCCGCGGAGAATGGAATCATGCCATGAATTGTCTGTTTGCAGTTGTTCTTTTTGCAATAAACAGCTTTTCCACAGCAGTTATACTGACTCTGCTGCTGCTTGCAGGTAATGCCCCGTTTGTAATTATACAGAGGTATAACAGATTCAGACTTCAGAAGCTTCGCAAAATGATTATACGCAGAACCGAAAGGAATCGGGAAAGAGAAATCTCCCGTGTCACCGTATAACAGTGCAGAAATAAGGTAAAGCTATGGATTGGTTTTTTGCGGAAAATATTGGAGAAGAGGGCAGCTCATACCTTATCACGGGTGAGGATGCCGTACATATCACAAAATCCCTCAGAATGTCAGTAGGCGAGGTTATAACACTTTGCGGAAATGACAAAAAGGAACGGCTTTGCAGAATTGAGCGTATCAATGCGGAGGGCGTACTTGTGAAGGTGTGCTCCTCTGAAGAATGTATGCACGAACCCGATATTGAGGTTACATTATATTTTGCCCTGACAAAAGGAGATAAACCCGAAACCGTGATACAAAAATCAATAGAGTTGGGTGTATACAGAATAGTTCCTGTTCTTACGGACAGGTGTATCTCACGACCCGATGATAAATCTGCACAAAAGAAACTTTTGCGATATCGGAAAATTGCTCTACAGGCAGCTATGCAGTCAAGACGGGGAATTATACCCGAGGTGTATCCCATTGTTGAACTCGGAAAAATCACGGAAGAACTTGCGGAATTTGATAAGGTAATATTATTTTACGAGGGCGGCGGAAAGCCTTTGAGGGAGCTTATATCCGAAAATGATAAAAAAATAGCCGTATTTATCGGTCCCGAGGGTGGTTTCGGCGAGAACGAGGTCGCTTTTCTGACAGAAAACGGAGCCGTACCTTCAACACTCGGCAAGAGGATTTTAAGGGCGGAAACCGCACCTGTTGCGGCTCTTGCAGCAATCATGTTTCATACAGGAAATCTTGAATAATGAGGAGAATTGAGAAATGATAGGAATAATCGGAGCAATGGATAGTGAAACGGACGGACTTATAAAAAAAATGGAAAATCCGCAGGAAAGAATTATCAGCTCGATTAAATTTACATCAGGAAAAATCTTCGGGACAGAATGCGTCATAGCAAAATGCGGAATAGGAAAGGTCAATGCGGCAGTATGCACACAAACCATGATACTTGAATACAACCCCGACAAAATCATAAACAGCGGTATAGCCGGAAGTACATCGGACAAAACACACATAGGCAGTGTAGTAATTGCCGAAAACGTGGTTCAGCATGATTTTGACACCACCATTATCGGCGATGAGCTTGCGACACTTTTTCTTCCGGATGATACAAGCGTAAAATATATTCCATGTGACAAAGAGCTTTTCACTGAGCTTGAAAAAACCTGTTCCGGGCTTACGGATATTGATTTCACGACAGGTACGGTTGCAACAGGCGACCAATTCATAGGTACAAGGGAAAAACGCTTTGAGATAAATGAAGTCCTGGGAGCTATCGCCTGCGAAATGGAGGGAGGAAGTATAGGTCAGGTCTGTTACCTGAATAAAATTCCATTCTGCATACTTCGCTCAATTTCAGATGACAGTACAAGTGACGAAAGTGCTGAAGTTGAATATAATACCTTTGCACAATCTGCGGCAGAAAAGGCAATAGAGATAATTACCGCCTACATAAAGAGGATATCATGATGAACAATTTCAAGGGTATAATATTTGATATGGACGGAGTAATATTCGATTCTGAAAGACTGTATCTCGAATGTTGTATGGAGGCTGCCGCAATATTCGGTATTGATGATATGGAAAACACCTGTATGTCCTGCATAGGTCTGAACACCGAAAGAACTCTTGCGAGATTTTCCGAGGTTTACGGAAAAGATTTTCCCGTCAATGACTTCTGGAAAGAGGCAACCTCACGATTTGCACAAAAAGTCCAAAACAATCTTCTGCCTGTAAAAAAAGGTGCAAGAGAGCTTCTTGAATATCTTAAAAACAATAATGTACCGATTGCCCTTGCTTCATCTACAATAACCTGTCGGGTGCGAAGCGAGCTTTCCGCAGCGGGACTTATTAATTATTTTGATGTCATAGTCGGCGGGGATATGGTAGACAAAAGCAAACCCGAGCCGGATATTTTTCTTTATGCTGCGGATAAACTGAAAATCCCCGCAAAGAACTGCTGTATAATTGAGGACAGCTTTAATGGTGTACGTGCCGCACACGCTTCCGGGGCATTTGTCATTATGGTTCCCGATCTTATTCAACCTACGGAGGAAATTGCCCTGCTTGCCGATATAATCCTCCCCTCACTTACCGATGTCGGAAAATACTTGGAATAATCACATAATATATAATATCGCAGACTGCCGATGTCTGCGGTTTATTTTTTATAGATCATTGCCTGCAATTCCTCCCCGAAAATACCTCAAAACAATTATATACAGTTTTAAAAATATTGACAAAACGGAAAAAACTGTTTATACTGCTAATGTAATATAAGGGACGGATTTTAATTACCGTTCGATAAAGGAGAATCATAAATATGCTGCAACTGCAAAAAATCAAAAAGGAATATCATACCGGCGATCTTATCCAGACTGCTCTTAACGATGTCAGTCTGAATTTCAGAGATAATGAATTTGTCGCCATACTCGGTCCGAGCGGCTCAGGCAAAACCACATTACTTAATATTGTCGGAGGTCTTGACAGATACGACAGCGGCGACCTCATCATCAACGGAACATCCACCAAGAAGTATCGGGACAGGGATTGGGATGCATACCGCAATCATACGATAGGCTTTGTATTTCAGAGCTATAACCTTATCCCCCATCAGAATATCCTTTCAAATGTGGAGCTTGCACTGACAATTTCCGGCATATCTAAATCGGAAAGAAGAAAACGTGCAAAGGATGCACTTGAAAAGGTTGGTCTTATCGAACATATACATAAACGTCCGAATCAGCTTTCCGGAGGACAGATGCAGCGTGTCGCTATTGCAAGGGCACTGGTAAACGACCCCGATATTCTTCTTGCCGATGAGCCTACGGGTGCCCTTGATTCGGAAACCAGCGTACAGGTCATGGATATGCTCAAAGAAGTTGCCAAGGACAGGCTTGTTATCATGGTTACGCATAATCCCGAGCTTGCGGAGCAATACTCAACAAGAATTGTAAGACTCAAGGACGGCAGGATAATCTCAGACAGCGATCCGTTTGATATAAAGACCGATAAGGAAGAAAAGCCCCAACATAAGAAAATGGGAAAGACCTCCATGTCATTCTTTACATCCCTTGCCCTCAGCTTTAACAACCTCAGAACCAAAAAAGGCAGAACCATTCTTACAGCCTTTGCAGGATCAATAGGAATAATCGGAATTGCACTTATATTATCACTTTCAAACGGTGTCAATACATATATAACAGATATACAGCGTGACGCCATGTCTTCATATCCGATCAAAATTGATGCACAAAGCGTTGATCTTTCCGCCCTTATGGAAACAACAGCCGATATTGATGATGAAGAAACGACCCACAAAAAGGATGCCGTATATTCAAACAGTATCAGTCTTGACAGCTTTTCAAGCTTTACATCAAGTATTACAACAAATAACCTTACCGATTTTAAGAAATATCTTGATAATCCCAAAAGCAAAATCCATGACTATATAGGAGAAAACGGCATAGTATACAGCTATGACACCGCATTTGATGTATTCAGCTACGATGAGGACGGTGTCATTGTAAATCTTGACGGAAGCACTCTCAACCAAGAATTGGCGGATTCCCTCGGCGTGAGTGCAGCCGGCGGAACAAACAGCATGAGCAGCCTGTCATTTATGACTCCAAACAAGAATAAGAATATATCTCAGATACTGCCCGGCAAGAACGGTGATACCGTAAGTAAATCAATAAAGGATAATTATGAGCTGGTTTACGGAAAATATCCCGAAAAGTATAACGAGGTCGTTCTTGTACTTAATAAGAATAATGAAATTCTCCTGACCGCATTCTATGAAATGGGTATTCTCCCCTCGGACGAATACAAGGATTTTCTTAAGAGAATGGGCGACGGTGAGAAAATTGAATTTGATACCGAAAAGCTGAGCTACAAGGACATCTGTAAAACACAACTTTATCTTCTCCCCGCAAGCGATTATTATACCGAAAACGAAAACGGAATATACAGCAAATCCGAGAGCAATGCGGAAATTGATACTCTTATAAAAAACAAAGCAATAAAACTGAAATTCACGGGTGTTATCCGTCCAAACGAGGACTGCGATGCCGAACTTATATCCACACCTATAGGCTATACAAATAAGCTTACGGATTATCTTATAAAATACGCCGAGAACAGTGATGTTGTCAAGGAGCAGAAAAAAAATAAGGACATAAACATTTTAACAGGAATGAGCTTTAATCCTAAATCGGATGATGAAAAAATACAGGATGTAAAGAATTTCTTTTCCAAAATGGGTATATCTGATAAGGCAAAATTAATGAAAACGCTGTCCTCGGCCGGTTCTCAGGATATGCAGACTCCTCA